>MHAC01000018.1:0-5790 GCA_001804565.1 Ignavibacteria bacterium GWF2_33_9
CTGCCACCTGATTGATGTTCCAGAGAACTAATTAAGCGAACATTACGGTTATATCCATCAGCACCGTACATTGAGAGAGTGATTTTCTCAAATTCTTGTTTCAGCATTTCTTCATTTTCAGGCGAAATAAATCTTTTTCCCATTGGATAAAGGATATCATTTTCTTTCCAGATATGACCTTTAGTAAGTGCAGAATATTCTTCCACTATTTGCTTGAAATCGATTGGCAAATTACCTGATTCGATTCTTTCAGAAAGCATAGCTTTAAGTTTATCCAAATATTCTCTTTCGCCCTTGTGCTCCTCCAGCATTACGCCAATAGGACCTCCAGGAGGCATACCTAAACTGAGCAAATGTGGAAAGTACACATTTTCTTCTTTCATATTGTGGCAAGTATCGCCATATTCAATAAGAAAATCCACTAATGTCATTGCAATATTAGGATTCAATTTATTCCCTAATTCTGATTGCTTTTCCAGTAAAACTAACGCTCTTTCTATCAGAGCATGGTCATTAATTAAAATATCCAAGTAATTTTGATCAGTCATTTTTTCCTTTAATGGTTATAATGAGATATAAAAGTCCTATTAACGGATTAAACAATTTAATATTAACAAAACGAATAATACTTGAAAATATAATTAATGTACTAGTGATTTTTTGTAATATAATTTTTTAATACTTTATAAATTCTGAAGATTATGGAAAATCATTAATATATACCCCAATTTTTTTCACATAATTACTTCAATATTTTCTTTTTATCAACATAATTTGATGAAAGCAATAACATCTATTATACTGCTAATCATATCAAACACTTTTATGACTTATGCCTGGTACGGGCATTTGAAATTCAGAGAAATGAAAGGATTCCAGAGTCTTTCTCTATTTGTTATTATATTAATTAGCTGGGGAATTGCATTCTTTGAGTATATTTTTCAGGTACCTGCTAATAGGATTGGGTATCAGAATTACGGAGGACCTTTTTCTCTCGTACAACTCAAAGTAATTCAAGAAGCTGTATCGTTAACAGTTTTCAGCGTTTTCACGTTTATGGTATTCAAAAACGAAACCATAAAAACTAATCAAATAATCGGATTTGCTCTGCTAATTCTAGCAGTATATTTCATTTTCAAAAAGTAATTCAGTACTTCTTTTAATTTTAAATAAAGAAAAATCCAGCGCTTTGTTAGATTTTTTTATCAAGCCCTGAGTGACAGTGACTTCGTACGATTTCACATTTTAAATTTGAACTATAATTATTTCAAATTAATAATCCTTCACACCTTTCATTAAATCTACTACAGGTTGAATATGCTTTAGCAAGATTGCTAATGCAAATGAAAATATTGTAATAATATAGAAGTCACTCAAAAACATATCCCAAGGGAATAATTGGAAAGTATAAAAATAATAATCTGTTGATATAATTGCCCAAATTGGAATTAATACTGTTGCAATAATTGCCCGCAAATGTACATCTTTTAATGCAAACCCAAAAATGAAATATACTGCCAACCATGCGAGCAAAGCGATGGGTGAAATTATAATCATTGCTCCTCCGGCTACGGCTAAACCCCTTCCACCTTTGAATTTGAGGAAAGGATTGAAATTATGTCCAAGGACAGCAAATGTTGCACCAAAAAGGGCAAAATCAAATGTAGGGCTATAATAATGTGCAACTATAACAGAAGCAAATCCTTTACCAAGCTCCAGTAATAATACCATTATTCCTAGCACCTTATGTCCGGATGTTTCGTAGAAATTCCGAGTACCAACATTTTTTGACCCGGTACTTGTTAAATCTTGTTTGAAGAAGAGTTTACTGAAGATTTGCGGAAATGGTACTGCTCCTATTAAGTATGCTATAATCGCTGTATATATATAGTATATTGTCATTTACGTTCAGATAGTTTAATTTGGAAAAATGATAAAATAAGAAGTAAAAAGAATAAAATATACGCCATTGCCGAAGCATATCCCATCATGTCAGCTTTATTGAATGCATTATCGAAGACAAGGTAAACAATTGAAGTTGTAGAATTTAGAGGCCCACCTTTTGTCATAACAAAGATCTCGATAAATACTTGGAATGATTTGATTAGGTCAATTAGTAATACGAAGGTTATTGTTGATCTCAAACCTGGTATTGTTACAAATCTAAATCTTTGCCAAAATGATGCTCCTGATAATTTGGCATTATCGTATAAATCCTTGGAAATTGTTTGCATGCCGGAAAGAAATAGCACCATATAATACCCGATTGATAGCCAAATATCCATTAGGATTATCGAGTTTAACGATGTTGAAGTATCCAGCAAAAATCCCTTTTCAGATTTTGGGAGCCCCATCATTGAAAGTAAATTATTGATATATCCGCTATGTGAATATAAGTTAGTAAATATCAAGGATATTACAACCAATGAAGTAACAGATGGCAAAAAATATGTTGATTGGAAAAATCCTTTAAATTTTGTGATTTTCTGATTAATAATTTCAGCAAAAAGTACTGCAATTATTAATGTCACTGGAACCGTTATTGAAGCAAAATAAACAGTATTCCAAAGTGCATGCCAAAATAATGGATCGGAAAACAAATTCGAAAAATTCTGCAAACCAATGAATGTAGTTTCATCTGTTAAAGTTTTATATTCTGTTAGGCTCAGGTATCCGGAATAAATCAGCGGATACAACCAAAAGACAAATAGGACTAATATCCATGGAAGCACCAGTAAGAAAGTATTTATCTTCTCAGAAACTTGTCTATTCATTAATTTTTATATTGTTTTCTATAAATTAGTTTTTCCAAAATTGCTAATTTACATTTTTATTATTATTTTTGTACAAAAAGGGGAAAAAAATGAAGATTATTTTCACAATTTTATTACTCGCTTTTGTAATGTTAAATTTTTCCTGCGAAGGAAATGAAGAAAATTCGAAGCTTATGGGAAAAGATAACGAAACAATCAGACAAAGAATCGAGGCTTATGCACCAATTAAAGTAACTGCAGATTTGAGTAAATTATCTGAAATGGATATGAAGCTCCTTTCAAAACTTGCAGAGGCTGGCGAAATAGCTGATGAAATTTTTTGGTCACAATCCACTCCAGATGGACTTGCCGTAAGGGATTCTCTTTTTACTTTGAACGATCCTGACGATGATGATTTGCTTGAATATGTCAAGATAAATTATGGTCCATATGACGTGATTCACGGCAATGAACGATTCATGTCCGGTGAACCTAAAGTTAGATTTGACGGTGCCGGATTTTATCCAACAGATATGACAAAGGAAGAATTCGAAAAAGCTGTTGAGGAAAATCCTAACTTGAAAAGTGAATTTGAAAGTCAATATACAGTCATAATCCGTAAAGATGGTAAATTAGTGCCTGTTCGCTATGGCGAATATTATCCGTTGGTTGACGAACTTGCAAATAAATTGGAAGAAGCTGCTGAATTTGCAACTGATCTTTATCTGAAAAAGTATCTGCTATTACGAGCTAATGCTGTTAGAACTGATGATTATTTCACCAGTGATTTGGCATGGATGGACGTCAAAGGTGATATTGACATCGTGATTGGACCAATTGAAACATATCAGGATGCACTTTTCGGCTACAAAGCATCTTACGAAGCGGTTGTGATGGTGAAAGATTACGAAGCAACCAAGGAATTCGAAATGTTCCAAAATCTCGTGGAATACTTTGAAACTCACTTACCGCAAGCTCCTGAATATATCCGTACTAAATTTAATGCAAAAACGCAATTGAATATTGTTAATGTAGTTTACTTTGGCGGTGACTGCCAAAAAGGAACAAAGACAATTGCTGCTTCTTTGCCGAATGATCCTCGTGTTCGTGATGCTAAGGGCGGCAAAAACAATATGTACAAAAATATGATGGAAGCAAAATATGATGCAACACTTGTACCAATCTCCAAAATCATTTTGGATGATGATTTAGTGTCATTCCTAGATAAAAAAGCTTTTACATCTTTTGTTACTTTGCATGAATTTTCGCACACACTTGGTCGTGGGTACGTTTACGGTAATGATAAACTTGAAGTTCGAACTGCACTAAAAGAACGCTATTCGCCTATCGAAGAATGCAAAGCCGATATACTTTCGATGTACAATCACAAACACTTGCTTGACCTTAAGAAATACACACCAGAATATATCAAGAAAGCACAGGTGACATATTTAGCGGGACTTTACCGCAGTATCCGCTTTGGGACGGAATCTGCTCACGCAAAAGCTAATTTAATTCAATTGAATTATCTTCGAGAAAAAGGTTCAATCGTTCTACTTGCAAATGGAAAATACAAAATTGATGAAAGCAAATTCTGGACTGGTGTGGAAAACCTTGCTAATGCTGTACTCACTATTGAAGCAACAGGAGATTACGCAAAAGCTGGTGAATTCTTAGCTAAATACGCAGTTCTCACTCCCGAAATCCAGAAGGGTATAGATGCACTGAAGAATGTTCCGAGAGATATTGATTCGGAATACATGTATTAAGAAGGGAAAGTTTGTAATGTTGATAAAGTTTATTAAGTTATAATTTTAATAAATTGATTTCGTTAATTATTATATTAATGAGGTAAATATGCAAGTAGCAATCAATATTGATACGAATCAGATATTTAATGCACTAAATTCTCTTCCTCGAGAAGAAAAAATTATAATTGCAGAAAAATTGGAAGAACAATTATTGTCTGAATGGGATTCCTATGAGAATTTACCGGATACCTTGAATCGAGTTAATGAATCATTTGCAAGTTATAAAAATAATGAAATAATTAGTGTAGATGATTTATAATGTAATCATTCCAAAGAATCTCTTAAAATTTTTTGATAAAATTGATTTAAATACAAAATCAAAAATTAAAGAGAAATTACAGAATCTTAAAGAAAACCCTTTACCTATTGGTTCTATTAAACTTAAGGGTATTGATGACCAATATAGAATTAGACTTGGTGATTACCGAATCCGGTATTTTATTAATTTTATTGATTCAGAAATATTAATTCTCGATATAGCTCACCGAAAAGATATTTACAAAAAGAAATAGACTAATTTTTAATTTAATCAAATATGGCAGACGATAAAAAAGTAATATTTTCAATGACCGGGGTAAACAAAACTTACCAAGGTGCAAATAAACAAGTTTTAAAGGATATCTATTTAAGCTTTTTTTATGGAGCTAAAATTGGTATTTTAGGGTTGAATGGTTCCGGTAAGTCGACTCTACTAAGAATAATATGTGGATTAGATAAGAACTATGATGGTGATGTGGTTTTTGCTTCGGGTTATACAGTTGGATATTTATCCCAAGAACCTGAATTGGACGATACCAAAACAGTTTTGGATATCGTAAAGGAAGGCGTGGCTGAAGTAGTTGCCAACCTGAATGAATACAACAAAATCAACGATTCATTCGGTTTGGAAGAGGTATATTCCGACCCGGATAAGATGGATAAACTTATGGCTCGGCAAGCAGTCCTTCAGGATAAAATTGATGCGGCAAACGCTTGGGAGTTAGATACGAAGCTGGAAATAGCAATGGATGCACTGCAAACTCCTGATGGAGACGCTTTAATCAAGCATTTATCCGGTGGTGAACGCAGACGAGTTGCTCTGTGCAGATTGTTGCTTCAGCAACCCGATGTATTGCTCTTGGACGAGCCCACAAACCATTTGGATGCAGAATCGGTACATTGGTTGGAACATCACTTAAAGGAGTACAAAGGAACCGTTATAGCCGTTACACATGATAGATATTTTC
>MHAC01000018.1:5810-36624 GCA_001804565.1 Ignavibacteria bacterium GWF2_33_9
ATTTTGGAATTGGATAGAGGAGAAGGAATTCCATGGAAAGGAAATTACTCCTCTTGGCTCGAGCAAAAATCAATGAAATTAGCACAAGAATCCAAGCAGGCATCCAAAAGGCAGAAGACACTTGAAAGAGAATTGGAATGGGTGAGAATGACCCCTAAAGGAAGGCAGACAAAAGCAAAAGCTCGTTTATCCAATTATGATAAGTTGATGGATCAGGACCAAAATCAACTTGATGAAAAATTGGAAATTTATATCCCCAATGGACCACGATTAGGAACCAATGTTATTCATGCTCAAGGAGTTGCAAAGGCATACGGGGATAAACTACTATACGAAAATTTAAACTTCGATTTACCTCAAGCCGGTATAGTGGGAATTATTGGTCCGAATGGAGCAGGTAAAACCACAATTTTCAGAATGATTATGGGTGAAGAAACGCCGGATGGAGGTGAATTTATTGTTGGAGAAACTGCCAAGTTAGCTTATGTTGACCAAAGCCACTCCAATATTGACCCCGAAAAAACTATTTGGCAAAATTTTGCGAATGAGCAGGACTTAATTATGATGGGTGGAAAGCAAGTTAATTCCAGAGCATATTTGAGTAGATTTAACTTTTCGGGTAATGAACAAAATAAGAAAGTGAGTGCCCTCTCCGGTGGCGAGAGAAACAGACTGCACTTGGCAATGACACTTAGGGAAGAAGGGAATGTTTTACTCCTCGATGAGCCAACTAATGATTTGGATATCAATACTTTACGTGCATTGGAAGAAGGTTTGGAAAACTTTGCAGGATGTGCGGTAATAATCAGTCACGACAGATGGTTTTTAGACAGAGTTTGTACTCATATTTTAGCTTTCGAAGGCGATTCTCAGGTTTATTTTTTCGAAGGTTCCTTCTCGGATTATGAAGAGAATAAAATCAAACGGCTGGGCGGCGATTTAATCCCCAAACGCATAAAATATAAAAAGTTGATACATTAAATTGAAAAATCCCTCTTGCGAGGGATTTTCTTTTCTTACCTAATCACACTTATTTTCCTTAAATATTCTTGTTTTCCTGTTTTAATTTTCAGGAAATAAATTCCTATGGGAAGTGAAGAAATATCAACTAATGCGGGCAATTCATGAATTGCCCCTACATTGACAACATTATTACCTAAAATATCATATATACCAATTTCTTCTATTGGTTCATAGGTTGCGATTCGGATTTGATTTTGTTCATGGCGAATATCAATTTTCGGCTCTTTCATTTTTACTGAATTGCCTCGCAAATCCATAATGAAGGAGGTATTTTCACCAAAGGGAACTTTTGTTGTCCAGTTATGGTTGTCCGTTGCAGTTATGTAATATTCGAAATATGAATAAACCGAGTCCTGAAGCATAATATAAGTATTGCAATCCGGTAGTTTGCTAATATCGACATCTACTGATTTGAATTCATCATTCGGACTCAATCTGTAATAACACTTTGCCTCAGAGAGTTGCCAGCCTGCATCCATCCAATCTCCGAATATCTGCAAGTCGAGTTTCACTCCATCTGCTATTATTTTATTTGTCGGCAGTGGTTCGTGGAAGATATACGGTGCATGGTTCCAGGCATATTCCGCAAAATGCTGAACATAGTTGTAGTTTGCCGCCCAAGTCGTGTACATCATACCAAGGAAATTCTTGGTGTTTTTCGTTTGTTCCTTACGCTTTCTAATATTATTTTGGTCGGTATCGTAAAAAGGTGCTGACATTTGGCTGAAACCTTTCGTCTCAAAAAAGTCCAGACTTTGCTGCCAAGCACTTTGCTGAGTGTTCCAGTTCAACATCAAAATATCTTTGGAAATTAAATCGGCACTTCCGGTCAGGTCTCCGTTAACAAGATAATAATTGCTCTTTTTTGCATTGTGATATTCATCGAACATATCGCTCCAATCAGCGAGTTTTGCGTCAGGGCTGTATTTACGAATTATGTCTATGCACTTTTGAGTATTATCTGCCAAAAGCTCACCGGCAGTCATTCCTTTTTGCTGGTCACCATAATCCCAATTGAAAAGGCGAATTTCATCATGATTCATAAAGTATCGCTCAGCATGAAAAAGACTATCTATAACTATGAACTGATTTTCAATTTGCTTGTAAAGTGACGGCTCAGTCGTACTTGCCATAATCTGACCATCATAAATTACTGCAGTATGGTAATACGAAGCCATAATTTTTGTCCCTTCTTTCAATCCGCCTGTGGCAGTTGCAGTTAGAACAGGAGGAGTGTGGTAAGAATCATATTCACCATTATAACTAAATACACGCCCAAGTTTAGGGTCGAAAAGTGAGTCGAAATCGACTTTTTCCTGATAATTCAGTCCAAGAATCTGATGATTGACTGAAAGGGGAGTGCCGTCACGTCTGAGCAGGTTCACAAAGGCACATTCTTCCACCAGCAAATCGTCCCACCAGATTTTACCTGAAAAGCCACCCCAAACACCCCAATAAATATAAACTGTGTCAGATTCAAGCGAATTGAATGTAATATCGATTCTAGTCCAATCTTTTGTTTTTGCAATATTCGAATTTGCATAACTCAAAGTGTATCCTTTTGTATTGATGGCAGTTATGCGAGCTTGGGATGTCCACGTTGCATTCTCGGTTTTACACCATCCCGAAACATGATATTGCTTGAATGGACTCACAGGAGTACGATAGCAAACTCGATAATTCGTGTTTCCTCTGTCCAGTTCGAACCTCACACTCGCATTACCTGAATGTTTGAATTCTGTGTCAAGGAACGATTTAACTCCAGGAGCGTCAATATACGCAAAACCTGGAAAATCATTGCCATTATGCGATTCCAGGTCACCATTACTCATTGTCACATTCACAGTGTGGTGAAGTAAAGCCTTGACGTCTTGAATTTCGAAAAGTTGATTTCGCACAGGCAAGCCGGCGGCATAATTTGGATTGAAATACATCATTCCATTGGAATAACCGAAAGAAAAGAAACCCACAACCGGCTCGAAATCCAAATCACGAGAGAATTTTACAACAGAAGTGATTGAATCTGTGTATCGCTTGGGTTGCTCAGTAATAAAATCGAATTTATAATCAGTTACATAAGGCGAACTGAGTTTGAGTTCCCTCCATTTTGTCCAATTTGCTTTCAGATTTGTGATGTTTTGAGCCACGAGAAAGTTGGTCGGATAGTAAACCCATCTTTCCGGAAAGTCCGGTGCATCAATAATTCTCAAAGAGGGGAGAGATACATTTCCAAGATGATTTTCCAATAAGGAAATCAACGTGTAAATTCCGTTTATCAAGCCGGATAAATCGGAACCGTTAATAATTATATTTTTGTAAATATCTAAAATATATCCATCTTTTCCGGGATAATCGCTCGATACTTTATAATTTTGCTCAGGAATTGAGTCCAGCATATTACTTAATGTACTACTGCATATTCCGAGGTAGATTTTCCTTGAATAATTTATTGGTACTTCATTTTCGAAAACAGGCAAACGCTGAAAACCGGCTTTTTCAATTGCGTCGTTCAGCAAATCAATCTGATAGGAGAGAATGTTTGGAGATTCAACCACGATAGCGACGGATTCTAGAGCAAAGCCATCAGCATTACTTCGGAAATAAGCTTCTTTCGGCTGAGGAACAACTTTCATCGGTAAGCTCTGACTCACAGCAATCAGCGGCAGAATCAGGAAAAAAGAGATTATAGTTTTCTTCATTTGAACACCACAAAAAAGCAAATTTATGAAAATACAATGCAATTATTGATTATTTTGATTTATTTTTCCACATTTTGTACTTTTTTTGCTTTTTTTTTGTTTTAATATTATAGAGTTTTGTGATTTAAAAAAACTATTGGATAATTATTAATAATTTATGATAAAAAAGATTTTCATATTTTCATTAATTCTTGTATTCAGCTTGTCCTGGAGTGATTTTCAATTTGTTCACTCTGCTAAATGGGTAAAACACGGCTTACATTTTACAGCCAAATTAAAAACACATATCACAAAACAAATAAATTCTAAGTATTTGCTCCAATCTTGTTTTATAAACAATTCAGAAATAATTCAAAGTCTTTTTCTAAAAACTGTACAAGATATAGGAAGATTAATCCCCACCAAACTGTATATCCTTTATTGTGAATTAAAATTCGAAGTGACCACGCTGCCGAACAATGGTTTGGGAGTAAACTAATTATTGTTCTTTTATGCAGCGAATCTAATGATTACTTGTGAAAAGTACTTTTGCGTTAGCATATTTTACTCATAGCTGTTATTACAACTACAGCACTGTTTTACTAGTTTTTTTTTACAAATAATTAAAAGAGGATTAATATGAAGAAGTTCATATTACTACTTACAGTACTAATATTTAGTGCGAATTTGCAGTTATATTCACAATGGGTACCACCTTGCGATTTGGGTGATTGTACGGGAAATTGGCAAGAGCGAACAGATGTATTAACTATTCCGTCCTGTCCTGGGTGTACAGTAACTATATATTCTCACTTTAGGTTAGCTAATTGTCCAAATCAAAATCCTACTCAGCAATATCAATTTCATATTGATTATTTTGAAGGTTCATCTCAATGTTGGAACTGTTTTTCACCTCCAAATGATACCGCCTTCTTTGGATCTGTCCTAAGAGCATATCTTTTTAATTTAGGTATTGAACTTCAAGATGCAGATGTTTTTCAAGTAAGTTTTGCATCTTGTTGGTCATTAGATTTATATGGGCCTTTTCCTTTAATGCAACCATGTCCAAATAATATCTACTGTTGTAAAGAATGGTATGGTGCCGAGGATGGAATAGTATGGTTTATTGGTGATGATAACATCGATCCTCCACCTGGTTGTCAAGACTGGCAGGGAATTACTTGTAAATATTTTTGTGACCCAAATGGATTCCTTTACAAGCGCACAATTGATGAACAAGATTTAACGGACTATTTGAAGTGCGAAATAATTCCAAATCCTAACAATGGAGTTTTCGAACTTAAAATAAACGGTGATGAAAGAGGTACTCTTTATATTGAAATTTTCGACATAAATGGGAAATTAGTGTCGCATTCTTCATTCACAAAAAATAGTATAGATTTTAGAACTCAATTATCACTATACAATATCTCCAACGGAACATACAATTACAAGATTTCCAATGACGTACAATTATTATTCACAGGTAAATTCGTAATAAATAAATAATCAATTAATTGAAGGGTAGTTTTAACTACCCTTCAAATATTAAATTGGAGTAATCAATGCTTAGGAAATTCTTAAAACTCATAACAATATACTTGGCTATTGTTTTAGTTACTATACTTGCAAACTTTACATTATTTGCAGAGACTTATCCCACCAAGGTTTATAAATGGCAAAAGATTGGGGAATTCAATACAAGATTGACAGATACATCAAATTATGTCTATTCTAAAATTCAAAAATCAAGTAATAATTTTTTTGTTATGGGTGGACGTAGTTACGGACCATCTTACAACAGGTCTATCTTATTGACAAAAGATTTTGGGAAAACTTGGGAAAATATATTTAGGAAAGGAAGTTCTAATACGGATTGTATCATAGACTCAAAAGATAGATTATTAATTGTAGGCAATGGTAAAGATTCTGCTAATTTCATCTATATAAGAGATTTGAATTCAGATATTACAAATACTATTACTATTATAACAAAAGATAAAAATTATGCATTTACAAGAATATGGGAATTGGATTCAAACAATTATTTAATAAAGGCAAATGATGGAATAATTGATCATGTATTTAAATTTAACATGCTTGATTCAGGTTTGACCCAATTAATTCCTCGCAAAAATTCAATTGATTCCCTTGATATTGCAATTGATAAGGATTTGAGAATACTCGTAAATATTTCATTTGGAGTTGTTCAAAACAGAATCATTATTTCAAGTTTTTATGGTAATTTATATTATAGTGACGATTATTTTAAGACAATAAACTTTGGATTCAGTGAACCAACTACTTTTAATTATCTTGATAATATTCAAATAAGCAACGGTCAATTTCTTTTTACAGTATCATCTGTTGAGGATACAGTTGCGAAATCTCCGATTTTACTTACCTTGACTAAATTTAACGAAAATTTATTAGATAAAAAGAAGGTTCTTGTGAATTATCTTAATGCAAAAAATTCAATGGATCCAATTTCAATGATGGCTTGCAGCAATGATAAATATGTCGTTTGTAGAATGGGCGTTTCAATGTTGAATTATGGTTATGGCGATACACTGAATGTGGACAGCTTAATGGTTTCGGACGACTATGGAGAGAGTTTTCAATATGTTCCTTTTCCAACAATAGATTCAAATTACAATTATTTTGCTTATGCTTCCCCTTCAATTACAAAAGCTGGAGAAATATTATTAGTAGTTCCTTTACGAACAAGCAAAGGACAACCAAGTCCGACATTATCTGAAGTTTATTATGGAAAACTAGATGATGTTGGTGTGCCGGAAAATAATAGTAAATATCCAATTATTTATCCAAATCCAACTTCTGACAAGCTCACTATTTCCAAAATTCCTGAAGGTGTAGTGAGTTATGAGATTTTTGATATATTTGGAAATAGGGTTTTATCCACCCCGTCATCTCTTCGTGATGCCACCCCTCAAGAGGGTAATTGGGAAATTGATGTTTCAAAGCTTTCTCCAGGTATTTATTTCATAAAAATAGGTACTCAACCGCCTTTGAAGTTTGTGAAGATATAGCCCCTGTGTCTGAATGAATGGGCAATTGCCATTCGAATTACGGAATTTGTAGAGACAAGGCATGCCTTGTCTCTACGGAGAAAATTAATATTGAAAACAATATGGACACAAAATTTTGTATCTCTACAGAAAAACTTTATTTAACAAACAAACCTTAGTAGCCATTATTCAATTTAAACAAATAACCTTTTTGCCTTATTAATTAGATAATAAGGTTATTCCATTCCGAATTCTTTTTCCACGGGTTTCACCCATGGCTACTATTATTGAACCACTACGTGGTTCAAATTATTTCGAGATACATAATTCATTATTCGATATTCGAGAGTATCAATTGTAAATTAAATAAATTGATTCTTCGCTGACGCTCAGAATGACTTTCATATAAAAAAACCCTCTAACGAGGGATTTTTTATATGAATAATTATAATGAAATGCAAAATTACTTTTTAAAAATGAAGTACACCGCTAAAATGAGCAGAGCAAAACCGATTATTTGATTTGTTTTTATCGTTTCGTTTTTGAAGACCATAAAAGTGAACACACTGAAAACTGTCAGCGAAACTGCTTCCTGGATTACCTTGAGTTGTACGAGAGAAAAAGGTCCCCCGTAATTCTGATACCCAATCCTATTCGCAGGTACCTGAAAAATATACTCGAAGAAAGCAATTCCCCAGCTAATGAGGATAATGAGGAAAAGCGAAAGGTTGTTGAAACCTTTCATCTCTTTAAACTTCAAATGCCCGTACCAGGCATATGTCATAAATGTATTGGATATGATAAGTAAAATTATCGAAAAAAATGCTTTCATCAAATTATGTTGATAAAAAGAAAATATTGAAGTAATTATAAAAAAAACATTTGATGATTTTGAAAATTTTCCATAATTTTCCGAATTGATATAGTATTTAAAAAAAATCACTAATACATAAATTATATTTTCAATCATTATACGTTTTGTTAATATTAATTTGTTTAATCCGTTAATAAGACTTTTAAATCTCATTATAATCATTAAAGGAAAAAATGACTGATCAAAACTATCTCGATATTTTAATTAATGACCATGCTCTGATAGAAAGAGCATTAGTTTTACTGGAAAAGCAATCAGAATTAGGGGGTAAATTGAACCCTAATATCGCTATGACATTAGTGGATTTTCTTATTGAATATGGCGACACCTGCCACAATATGAAAGAAGAAAATGTTTACTTTCCGCACTTACTCAGCTTGGGTATGCCTCCCGGAGGTCCTATTGGTGTAATGCTCGAGGAGCACAAAGGAGAAAGGGAATATTTGGATAAACTCAAGGCTATGTTAACAGAAAGAATCGAATCAGGTAATTTGTCAACGGATTTCAAGCAAGTTGTGGAAGAATATTCTGCACTCACCAAAGGTCATATCTGGAAGGAAAATGATATACTTTATCCTATGGGAAAACGATTTATCAGACCAGAAAATGAAGAAATGCTGAAACAAGAATTTGAGAAAATCACTCTCTCGATGTACGGTGTAGATGGTTATAATCGCAATGTCCGCTTAATTAGTTCGCTGGAACATCAATCAGGTGGCAGAGTGAATATGCTTGCTTCGCTGGACTTAGACGTGATTCAGAATATGATTGATGTTCTGCCTGTGGAACTTTCATTTGTTGATGAAAATGATATCGTGAAGTATTACAGCAAGCAGGACGAGAAGAAAATTTTCACACGCTCTCTTTCAGTGATTGGCAGAACTGTACAGCAATGTCACCCTCCAAAAAGTGTACATCTTGTAAATAAAATTTTGGAGGAAATGAAAGCCGGAACTCGTGAATCAGCGGAGTTTTGGATTAATTTCGAAAGTATGTTTGTGCATATTTCATATTATGCTGTTCGCAGTAAGGAAGGAGTCTATCAGGGCTGTATCGAAATGGTGCACGATGTGAAACCTTACCGTGATCTCGAAGGTGAAAAGCGATTAATATAGAGTACAATAATAAATATTTATTAAAAAAGGGCAATTGCCCTTTTTTTATTACTAAATTATTTTTTTAAAAAATTCAACCGATATCATTTGCAAGATTGAAGAATGGACAATCTTCACGACCACAGGATTTATTTCTCATTGAAAAAGTACATTTCGGTTCTGCAACTGGTAAATTCATCGAGAAATTATCATTCAGAAACTGAGCAGTTACTTCCAACGAAAGATAAGTATCTCGTTTGCAGCAGCGTGAGAGACCAATTTCGTCAATTTCACGAATAGTTTCGTTAGTTACGTAGTCAGAAAATTCCTGCAATTTCACATCAGGATATCTATTTTTGAGATATTCTTTCACAAATAGTCCAGAACCAATTGCAGCACCGCAACTACCTGCTTCTAATGAGCATTGTTTTGGTGCATTATTTTGGATGAGATTATCCAAATTGTTCAATTCTGTTGATAAATCAGGAAATGAATTATCTTTATTGTGCATAATCGCAGTCATAACTGCAGGAACTAGAAAATGATGTTCAGCTCCGTGCATACGAATTTTGGGATTATTCATAAGTTTAATAGCAAGTTCAATTGGGTCATGACCTGAATACTGGATGCATTCATTTTTTATGAATTCATTTGCAGTTCCTTCCAGGCATTCATTGCAGATATAATGTTCTGCAACACATTGATGGGAAGTAATTCCTCTTTTGCCACAATAATCGCAAACAGTTGTGATAGGTTTTTCCAGTACGAGTAATTCCTCACCACAAAGTACACAAGTGCTTTTTTCGAATTTATCGTAAAGTTTAATTTCAGTCATATTATAATTATATATTAATCTGTTTTTATAGAAACGTAAATTAAGCAAATTTCCTGTAATAGCAAAAAAGGAATGGGAAGATACTGTAATATATTTTTCTTAATTTCTTTTCTTTACTTTCCGAAAATGTGTTAATTTTGTAATCTTATTATTTTGCAAAATTTATATTTACGGAGATTAAATATGCTAACGTATGATTTTCAAAGGTACCATGATTTTACTAAAACTGAAGCTTTCAACAAGCAAAAAGAGGCTTTAGCTTTTGTAAACTCACAATTAGGCAAAGAATATGCCAATATTATCGGCGGAAAAGAAGTATTTTCCGAAAAGAAAACTAAATCAGTTAATCCTGCAAATCCTGCAGAAATTATAGGTGTTTTCCAAAAAAGCGGTAAAGATCAAGCTGAAGAAGCTATCCAAGCTGCTGTTACTGCATTCGAAACATGGAAATATTTCCCTGCTGAAGAAAGAGCTAAATTTCTTTTCAAAGCTGCAGAAGTATGTAAACGCCGCAGAATGGAAATTAATGCTTGGATGATTAAGGAAGTTGGCAAAAACTTCGCAGAAGCTGATGCAGACACTGCCGAAGCAATTGACTTCCTCGAATTTTACGGTCGTGAAATGATTCGCTATTCCCAAAGCCAACCTCTCACAGCTATCCCGCAGGAATATAATGAGTATTTCTATATTCCACTTGGAGTAGGATTAATCGTTCCACCTTGGAATTTCCCATTTGCAATTATGGTGGGTATGACTTCTGCTGCAATTGTAACAGGTAATACAGTTGTACTCAAACCAAGTTCAGATTCACCAATGATGGCTTGGCTTTTCGCAGACATTATGCGTGAAGTTGGTTTGCCAAGGGGTGTTTTCAATTATTTTGTTGCAAGTGGTGCAGAGTCCGGTGACTATTTGGTTGACCACCCAAAAACTCGCTTTATTGGCTTCACCGGTTCAGTAGCAACTGGTTGCAGAATTAACGAAAGAGCTGCCAAAGTGAATCCCGGTCAGATTTGGCTCAAGAGAGTAATTGCAGAAATGGGCGGAAAAGATACATTAATCGTAGATTCCGAAACTCATTCCGTTGATGCTGCAGTTGATGCAACTGTCACAAGTGCATTTGGCTTCCAGGGACAGAAATGTTCTGCTTGCTCAAGAGTTATCGTTGATGAAAAGATTTACGATGAATTTTTAGTAAAATTAATAGAAAGAACTAAAGCATTGCCTATTGGTTCACCTGAAGATAATGTTCGTTTCGGTCCTGTTGTTAGTGCCGGAGCTGAAGCTTCAATTATTGAATATATGGAAATCGCTAAGCAAGAAGGTAAAGTTGTTCTTGGCGGCAATAAGATGGACCGCCCGGGTTACTTCCTCGAACCAACTATCGTAACTGATTTGGCTGAGGATTCAAGAATTTCTCTCGAAGAAATATTCGGACCAGTTCTCGCTGTATTCAAATCACGTGATTTCGACCATGCTTTGAAGATTGCAAATAATACTTCATTCGGTTTGACCGGAGGTGTATTCACTTATAATCGTGAAAAATTGATGAGAGCAAGAAAAGAATTCCATGCAGGAAATCTTTACTTCAACCGCAAAATTACAGGTGCGATTGTTGACGTACACCCATTTGGCGGATTCAATATGAGCGGTACTGATTCCAAAGCAGGCAGTCGTGATTATCTTTTGCTCTTTATGCAAGGAAAAGCAGTTACTGAACAAATATAATTTAAATAAGATATAATGGTAATTAAGAGGGCTCTCGTGAGCCCTTTTTTTGTATTTAACGCAAAATTTTTCTTAATTTTATCGTTCTAAATAATATTGGTTATGGTGAAAATTCTAATTTTCATTATAGTATCTATGAAATTTCTTTATCTTACAACAATCTTTGATGAGAGGGAATGTATTAAGTTTTTTTAGTAATTAATACGTAGATTATATGACAAGAAGTAAAGGATTTATACCGTTTTTTATTTTGAGAGAATTATATGAAAAAAGAAAATAATGCAAGAAAACCTTTAAAAGATTCAAAACCAAGAATCTATGGAATGTCGTTTTCGAGCATTTATCCATTATATGTTCAAAAAGCCGAAAAGAAAGGACGAACAAAGGAAGAAGTTGATCAAATCATTTTTTGGTTAACCGGATATGATGAGAAAAGTCTTCAGCAGAGAATTAGTAACAAGGTGAATTGCGAAGTATTTTTCAATGAAGCACCCCACTTTAATGAAAATGCTTCAATAATCAAAGGAGTGATTTGCGGAATTAGAGTAGAAGACATTGAAGATGCATTAATGCAGAAAATCCGTTATCTTGATAAGTTGATTGATGAATTGGCAAAAGGAAAATTATTGGAAAAAATTTTGAGAAATTAAGCTAAGTAAAATTTACAAACTTTTTCAATCGTTTTAATTTTAGTACAGCAAATAATATTTATATTTATGGTACATTCATTAGTGAAGTTTCCAAAAAAGGTTAACCGATGATTAGAGAGTGTCAGTTAAAAGAATTAGAAAATTAATATTAAGTCTAATTAAATTATCTCTAAAAATAAGTAAAAAGATGAAATTTATAATACATAATTTAAACAACACAAGTGCAATTGAATTATTGACTGATGAAAAATGTTTTCAATCAGAACAAGATGCACTGGACTTAATGGCAAATGTGGATTATCAGTTTAATTCAAGAAAAATCATTGTTCACAAAGAAAATGTTGATGAAAACTTTTTTAACTTAAGAACAGGTTTGGCAGGAGGAATTCTGCAAAAATTCACGAATTACAAAGTACGATTAGCAATAGTAGGTGATTTTACGAATTACAGCAGCAAAAGTTTTCGAGATTTTATGTATGAAAGTAATAAAAATAAGTTAATAATGTTTCTACCTGATTTGGATACAGCTTTGAAAGAATTTGAATCATAGTTGAAAACTGAATGCTAATAATAAGAAAGGGCTCGTATGAGCCCTCTTACTTATATCACTTCATCTAATTTTGCTCTTAACCACTCACGGAAAGGTTCATCTTCAATTTTGTCAATCACTTCATTAGCAAATGCTTTCAGTAGTAGTGATTTGCTTTCTACCATCCCAAGACCTCGGGACATCAGATAAAAGAGTTCATTTTCCTGTAAGAAGCCTGAAGTTGCACCATGAGAACACTTCACATCGTCAGCGTATATTTCCAACTCAGGTTTTGTGAAAATTGAGGCTTCTTTTGAGGTAAGGATATTTCTGTTTGTCTGGTATGCATCAGTTTTCTGAGCATCTTTTTTTACATGGATTTTGCCATTGAACACTCCACGTGAAGTATCTTCAATAATTCCTTTAAAGAACTGATTGCTGTGGCAATTCGGTTCATTATGGTCGAAATTAATATGATTATCCACTACAGAATTATTCTTTCCAATAAATAATCCAAACAATTTGCTCTCAATTCCTTGCCCATTCAAATTTGCTTGAAAATTATTCCGGATAAATTTAGATTTCATATTGAAATTATTAATAGTTAAGTCCGAATTGTTATTCTGGGTAATTTCAATATTATTAATAGTATAATTTTCCTTTTCATCCATAGGAACGAGGTTCAATTTGAGTTGGGAATTTTCTGCTAAGTTAATATTTATCTTGGAATTAAGGAAATTAGTTTCACCAGTATTAACTGAATATAAAAATATCTCAGATTTAGCATATGCTTCGGTAAGAAAACTGAGATTATTATTAACAAATTGATTTGAATCATTTGCAACATTTAATATAACAATAGGTACAGATTCATTTTTCAGATGGAAGGTAATCTTTTTTTCCGAAAATGAATTATTCAACAATTCGAAAACATTATTATTCATTTTGGATGTATCAATCTGAAATTCTTTAATATACTCATTTTCAGTTTCAACTATTAAACACGATGGATCTAATTTTGATGTTTCAAATTCGAATAATTCACCATTTTTCAAGAGATAAATAATTGAATTTTCGGGAATGTATAATTGCTCCAAATATTCTATAATTTTCACCTTATCAATCTGAACTGAGGCACCGATTAGTGAAAATTCATTTTTGAAAAGAAAATGCATAGGTGTGTATTTCCAATTTTCATCCTTGAAAGTGGGGAACCCAATTTCTGTGAAAATGTTTGAATTATTCTGAAACTCAGGACTGACATTAATTAATTCTGTGAATTTATTTTCTATATAGTTCTTAAAATTCATAATTACCTTCAAAATTATATAGTTTTAAATTCTTCTTTGATCCAATCATAACCACGTTCTTCAAGTTCTAATGCAAGATCCTTAGTGCCCGATTTCACGATTTGTCCATTATAGAGAACATGTACAAAGTCAGGTACAATGTAATTTAGCAGGCGTTGATAGTGCGTAATTACAAGGAATGAATTATTTTCGTTTCGTAAAGCATTCACACCATCGGACACAATACGCAAGGCGTCAATATCCAGTCCTGAATCGGTTTCGTCTAAAATGGAGAGTTTTGGTTCGAGCATAGCCATTTGGAAAATTTCATTACGTTTTTTCTCCCCGCCTGAAAAACCTTCATTCACAGCACGACTGAAGAATTTTGGGTCGATTTTTACTAATTTAGCTCTTTCTCTCATCAATTTCAGGAAATCTCCTGCTTCCATTGGTTCCATGCCTTTATGCTTGCGGTGTTCGTTCACAGCAGTTCTGAGGAAATTTGCATTGGAAACCCCGGGAATTTCTATAGGATATTGGAAAGCAAGGAAAATACCTTCTCTAGATCGAATTTCGGGTTCCATTTCAAATATATTTTTCCCTTCGAATGTCACACTGCCTTCAGTAACTTCGTACTCATTTTTGCCCGCCAGAACAGAGGCTAGAGTACTTTTACCGGAACCGTTCGGTCCCATTATTGCGTGAATTTCTCCGGGATTTATTTCTAGATTTATACCATGAAGGATTTCATTTCCTTCAACTTTTGCATGTAAATTATTGATTTTTAGCATATATTTATCAAGTTTGTTTTCGTTTTATAAAATTATCCAACACTTCCTTCCAAACTAATTGCCAGAAGTTTTTGTGCTTCCACGGCAAATTCCATTGGTAATTGCATAATTACTTCACGTGCATAACCGTTCACAATCATTCCTACGGCATCCTCAGTTGAAATACCTCTTTGGTTCAGGTAAAAGATTGAATCATCGGAAATTTTGGATGTAGTTGCTTCGTGTTCCACAACTGCAGTATTATTTTCAACTTCAATATAAGGGAAAGTGTGTGCCCCGCATTCTGAACCAATGAGCAGTGAATCGCATTGAGTATAATTTCTCGAATTTTCAGCCTTTTTATTAATTCGCACAAGGCCTCGATAACTATTGTCACTCTTTCCAGCAGAAATTCCTTTAGAAACGATTCTACTGCGTGTTCCTTCACCAATGTGTGTCATTTTCGTGCCCGTGTCTGCTTGCTGATAATTATTTGTCATTGCAACTGAGTAAAATTCACCAACAGAATTTTTACCTTTCAAAATGCAGGAAGGGTATTTCCAAGTAATCGCTGAACCTGTTTCCACCTGAGTCCAGGAAATCTTTGAATTTTCACCCTCGCAAAGTCCACGTTTAGTTACGAAGTTGTAAATTCCGCCTTTTCCTTGCTTATCACCCGGATACCAGTTTTGCACAGTTGAATATTTAATACTTGCATCTTTATGAGCATAAAGTTCTACAATTGCAGCATGCAGCTGATTTTCATCACGCATTGGTGCTGTGCAGCCTTCCAGATAGCTTACGTAAGCACCTTCCTCGGCGACAATCAAAGTTCTTTCGAACTGTCCAGTTTGCGAGGCATTTATACGGAAGTAGGTGGAAAGTTCCATAGGGCTGCGAACACCTTTAGGTATATACACAAAAGAACCATCTGAAAATACTGCTGAATTGAGTGCAGCAAAGTAATTATCAGTATATGGTACTACGCTGCCGAGATATTTTTCTACTAATTCAGGATAATCAATAATTGCTTCGCTGATAGGGCAGAATATGATTCCAACTTCGTTCAATTTTTCTTTGAAAGTAGTTGCCACTGAAACGCTATCCATAATAGCATCTACAGCAATTCCTGCAAGAAGTTTTTGTTCTTCCAAAGGAATACCGAGTTTTTTATATGTTTCTCGGATTTCCGGGTCAATTTCTTCCAGACTTTTCGGTTTAGATTTATTTTTTGGAGCTGCATAGTAGTATATATTCTGATAATCAATAGGGGGGTAATGCACTTTCTGCCATGCAGGTTCTTTCATCTTGAGCCAGTATCGATAAGCCTTAAGACGGAAATCCAGCATAAATTGAGGTTCATTTTTCTTTTCAGAAATAAATCTGATTACGTCTTCATTAAGTCCAAGGGGAGAAAATTCCTGCTCGATATTTGTAGTGAAGCCGTATTTATATTCGCCTTGAGTAAGGTTATCTATTATTTTATCGTTTTCGGTCATATTTATCTTGTTAATTAAGAAATATCAAAGACGTTTTTTGACAAAATCAATTTTGAAAAATTCCTAAAAGAAAAACCATTCTGCTCGGAGGTTTTCGCTATAGAGAATATTGATAAAAATTCATATAAATAAATCTGATAAAATAGAAATGTTATGACAAAAAAAATCCCCTGCAAGAGGGGATTTCTGTTGATTCTATTATTAATAAGTTTATCCTTTCAGTGCTTCAGCTCCTGAAACGATTTCAATAATTTCGCTAGTAATACTAGCTTGACGAAGTTTGTTATATTCTAAGTTCAAATTCTTAATCAATTCACCGGCATTAGATGTTGCATTATCCATTGCCACACGTCGAGCAGCTTGTTCAGAAGCATTGGATTCCAAAATTGAAGCCCAGAATTTGGAATCTATAGTTCTGGGTATAAGTGTTTCCAAAATTGATGTCTGGTCAGGTTCAAATATGTATATATCATTATATTTCAAACCATCTTCTTCTTTTTCTGCAGTAAGTCGATTAGATGGTTCAAAAGGCAATAATTGGAATACTTGCGGTTCTTGACGCATTATGTGAATGAATTTCACGTAAGAGATAAATACCAAATCAATTTCATTTGCCAGAAATGAATTCTTTACCGGTTCGAGAATTGAAGTAACAACATCGTAATCAGGATTATTCGCAATTTGAGTATGTTTGGAAATTATTGGATAATTTTGCTTATTGTAAAAACTAATTGCTTTACGTCCGATTGGTAAAACGGATATTTGAGCTTCAGGATATTTAGTCTTAATATTTTCATTCATAAATCTCGAAGTTTCTTTCAGCAAATTTGCATTGAAAGAACCGCACATTCCCTGATCGGAGGATATTATGATAAAGGCAATATTTTTTACTTCTTTGTGCTGAATTGCTAAAGGATGAGAATATTCATCACTCAACGATTTAATGATTTTACTAATATTGTTATCAAGAATATTGAAATAAGGACGTGAAGATTCAACCGCCAATAACGCTCTGCGAAACTTGGAAGCCGCTACCATCTTCATTGCCTGAGTAATTTTCTGTATGCTCTTTATTGAGCTTATTCTACCACGTATATCTCTTAATGTTGCCATATCTATACTATTTGATATTCAAATAATTTTACTTTTTAAAAATAAGGATAATCCTTAACTAAGTGATTGTTAATATAATCTTCTACGCCTTCTTCCAAAGTTCTGAAGTTCAGATTAATACCGGCATCAGATAATTTCTTCATTTCTGCTTGCGTATAATTCTGGTATTGACTTTGCAATGATTCAGGCATATTAAAGTATTCGATTACAGGTTTTTCGTTCAAAGCGTCGAACACAGCCTTTGCTAAATCTTTCCATGTTCGAGCGTGTCCTGTCCCAAGGTTGTATATACCTTTAATGTTCTTTTCGTAAATTTCCCAAATTACCTGAATTACATCTTTCACATAAACAAAATCTCTCAATTGTTCACCATCCTTGTAATCAGGATGATTCGATTTGAACAATCTAATTTTATCATATTCTTCAATCTGATAGTATGATTTGAAAATCATACTTGTCATTTCATTTTTGTGATATTCATTTGGTCCGTACACATTAAAGAATTTTAGACCTGTAAATTCAGTTTCCAATTTATTTGCAATAACCCAAAGATCAAATAAATGTTTAGAATAGCCATAACCATTTAATGGTCTAAGGTCTTGAAACCTGTTATCGTCATAACCAAATTCGCCATTTCCATATGTTGCAGCACTACTGGCATATATAAATTGCGCTTGATTGCTTTGAGCAAATCTAGCAAGTTTCATACTGAAATCGAAATTATTTTTAATTAAATAATCAATATCATTTTCAGTAGTTGAAGAACAAGCACCAAAATGGAAAATTGCTTCAATTTTTAAATTAGGAATCGAGATTATTTCTTCGAAGAAATTGTTTTTATGAATATACTTAGAAAAATGCTTACCAACAAGGTTCTTCCATTTAGAAGAAGTACCAAGATTATCAACGACAATAATGTCTTTGATGCCATTTTCATTAAGTAATTTTAAAAAACAGGAGCCTATAAATCCGGCCCCCCCCGTTAAAATAATCATATTCTTAGCTTACAAGGAAATATTTATTAAAGTTAACACAAGTTTCGTGCAATTCTTTTTCCATATCATCACTGATTTGCTTCTGTTTGAGAATAGCAGCAAGCAATTCAGATTTGTGATTTTTCATATATTCATAAAACTCAACTTCGTAACGTTTGATGTTCTTTAAAGGAATTGCATCAACAAAACCATTTGTTACGGCGTAGAATAATACGATTTGTAATTCAACTTCTAATGGAACAAGGATATTTTGCTTCATAATCTCAGTAATAACATAACCACGAGTAAGTTTTTGCTGAGTTGACTTATCAAGGTCAGAACCGAATTTTGCAAAAGATTCAAGTTCACGGAAGAGGGCGTGTTCAATTTTCATTTTACCGGCAATTTTCTTCATTGCTTTAATCTGTGCATTACCACCAACACGAGATACGGATATACCCACATTAAGTGCAGGACGAATACCTGCATTGAATAAGTTTGGTTCAAGGTAAATCTGACCATCAGTGATTGAAATCACATTTGTAGGGATATATGCAGATACGTCACCAGCTTGAGTTTCGATTACAGGAAGAGCAGTTAAAGATCCGCCTTTCAATTCATCGGACATTTTTGCAGCTCTTTCGAGTAATCTGCTATGGAGGTAGAAAATGTCACCCGGATAAGCTTCACGTCCTGGAGGACGACGGAGAAGCAAAGAAACCTGACGGTAAGCAGCTGCATGCTTAGATAAGTCATCATATACAACTAAAGCGTGCATACCATTATCACGGAAATATTCACCCATGGAACATCCGCAGTATGGAGCCAAAAATTGCAAAGGAGCAGGATCGGACGCATTTGCTGCAACAACGATTGTGTATTCCATTGCACCCTGTTCTTCCAAAGTAGCAACCAACTGAGCGACTGTTGAAGCTTTTTGTCCAATCGCAACATAAATGCAATATACAGGATCAATTCCACTTTCTTTTGCTTCAGCTGTATGAGTTTTTTTCTGATTAATAATTGTGTCCAATGCAATTGATGTTTTTCCGGTTTGGCGGTCACCAATAATCAATTCTCTTTGACCACGACCAATTGGAATCATAGCATCCACAGCTTTTATACCGGTTTGCAAAGGTTCTTTTACAGGTTGACGGAATATTACACCCGGAGCCTTACGTTCGATAGGGTAATATTCTTTAAATTCAATATTTCCTTTACCGTCAATTGTCTCTCCCAGTGGATTAACTACTCTACCGAGCAATTCTTTTCCAATAGGAACAGAAGCAATTCTGCCTGTTCTTTTAACTGTATCGCCTTCTTTTACGAGTTTGTCTTCACCGAACAAGATAACCCCAACGCTATCCTCTTCGAGGTTCAAAGTCATACCCATTACGCCATTAGGAAATTCAACAAGTTCTGATGCCATAACTTTTTCAAGTCCGTAAACCTGTGCTACACCATCACCAACCTGAAGTACAGTTCCAATTTCGTATATATCAGTCTCGTTTTCAAATCCGGAAAGTTGTCTCCTTAAAATCGAGGAAATTTCTTCTGGTTTTAATTCGTACATTTTATTACCTATTATAGTTTATTTTCTCTTTAATTATTTGGAAATTTCAGTCAATAAGTTATTCAACTGTTTTTTAACTGAAGCATCATAAAAATAATCGGCAAATTTCACTTGGAAACCACCGATAATTGATTTATTTATAAAAAATCTAGGCAAAATCTCTTTGCCGGTCCAAATATGTAATTTATCGCAAATAGAATTTTGAAGATTTTCTGTTAAATTCGTTGCAGAAGTAATATCAACTTGAATTCTTCCTTTCACTTGATTGTATTGATCAATAAATCTATTAATCAATATCTTGAGTACATCTATTCTACCTTTCTTAATCAATAAAATTAAAAATTCAAAAGTGATATTATTAATATTACCCTTAAAAATTTCAGTGACTATAACAATCTTTTTGGTAGGTCTGATAATCGGATTTTGAACCATTGAATTTAATTCTGGGATTGTATTCATAAGTTCAGCTATATATTCCAAATCCTTCAAAACGATATCGATGCTATTTGATTCCTGAGCAAAAATCAAGAGAGCCTTTGCATATCTGTCTGCTACTTTTGTTTCAATCATTTAATTACAATACCAATTAGTTTTTAGATAATTTTTCAATTTGGTTATTAATTAATTCAAAGTCTTTTTCTGAAGTTAATTTTTCCGAAATCACTTTTTCTGTAGCTAGCACAACCATGCTTGCAATTTCTTGTTTTAATTGCTGAAAAGCTTTTTCTTGAGAAATTTTAATTTCTCGAACAGCATTGTCAAGTTTTTCTTGTCTCACTTTATCAGCTTCTTGCTTAGCTTTATTAATCAAATCAGCAGCATTTTCTCTTTCGTGAGCCATCATCACATTCACTTCTCTTGTAGCATTTGTGATTCTTGCTTCGGCTTCAGAAAGTTTTTCTTCAGCCATAATTAACTTTGATTCAGCGCTTTCAATTTTTTCTGTGATATATAGTTCACGATTTTTCAATGCATCCAAAATGGGCTTTTTGAAAAGTAAAATAAATACACTAAGAAAAACCAAGAAATTTACGATTGTCCAGAACAATAATCCGGGATTTACAGTAAGTAATTTTTCCATAAAAATTTATTTATTTAGTTATTATCAAATTTATATTTTACAAAAACTTTTTGTATGGAATTTTTTCGGGAAAAGAATAAAATTCCAGAGAAAAAATCATTTATTTTCAAATTTGAGCGAGGCTGCAAAAAAGCAGCCTCACATCAAATCGAAAAAATTTAACAAGTGAATTAACTTGCAAAAAAAACTTACTTCATTGCTAACATAAAGCTGATAACTTCGGCAAACAAAGTAACACCTTCGATTAACGCAGCTGCGATAATCATCATAGTTTGCAATTTACCTGCTGCTTCAGGTTGACGACCTGCTGCTTCCAAAGCTGAAGCTGCTAATTTGCCAATACCGAGGCCTGCACCAATTACAGATAAACCTGCACCTAAACCGGCTGCCAAGAATGCTAATGCTGTTGAATCCATTTTAAGCTCCTATTGATTATTTATAGAATTTATAAAAATATTAATGTACTGTTTCATGTTCTTCGCCATGGCCTAATGCCAATCCCACAAATACTGCCGTGAGCATTGTGAATACATATGCTTGAATCATGGCAACCAAGACTTCTAATAAGTTAATGAATAATGAAAATCCCACGGAAATTGGGGCTACCGCAAATGATTTGAATATGAATATTAAACCAACCAAACTCAATATTACAACGTGACCTGCTGTCATGTTCGCAAAGAGACGGACAGTAAGTGCAAAAGGTTTTGTAAACATTGAGAGTATTTCAATTGGAATCATAATCAACCAAAGACCAATTGGAGCGCCTCCTGTAAATTCTTTAATCCAATGTCCTATGCCTTTGGTGAGAATTGCGCTTCCATTAATTACAAAATAGGCCGTTATTGAAAGTCCTGCTGTTACTGCAAGATTTCCTGTTGCAGAGTGCCCACCAGGAACTAATCCAAGGAAATTTAACACAAAGATAAATAACCATAGAAAAACAAAGTAAGGAGTTAGTTTTTCGGCTAATTTATCATCTGCGATATTTACTTTCACAATCCTGTCACGCACCATTTCAATTCCTAATTCAATGAAATTCTGAAATCCTTTTGGTGCTTTGTTAGGATGTCGTACATATCTTTTCTTGATAATAAAGAATGATGTGAAAATAATTATCATTGCAATCCATTGGAACATTACAAGTGCTGTAATGGATAAATCGATTTTTGGGGCTTGACCTGTATCGTTTCGTATTATGTCGTGATGAACTTCTTTGAAAATACCTGCTTCTTCCATAGAATGAATTGACGGATATGTATAAAGGGCATCATCGTATATAATGACAGGTAAATTAATATGAAACACATCGTAAAAATTATATCCATGATGGTCTAATAAATGGTCATTGAGCATTTCCGTAATAACATTTCCTTCTTTGGCATTATGTTTTGCTTCAGTATGAGCTGAAGTTGTGTCGGTATGTGTTGAATGCATATTCAATTCATTATGATTATTTATAGGATTTTCTGGTTGACTATTTATATTTTTCTGAGTGCTCACTCTCTTTCCTTTTTGCAAAAATAATAATCTACAAAATTACTGAAAAAAAACGACTTGACAAATTGAGTTTGGATAGTTTTTTCTATTTTTTCTGCATGAATTTTTTATGTATATATATTATTTCTGATAAAACTCCCAAAAATAGAAAGATTCCAAAGGAAATTCCGAATTCTGCATTTTTTATATCTGTTAAATAATTAAAAAGTAATAAAAGAAGAAAAAGTAGAATTGATTTGATTGTAATTGCAATTGCAATTTTTCTTGCAGTTTGTGTTAAATCACTTCGATAGGTCTTGCTGTAAAAATATAGTGATATTATTACTAATATTAAATTGATCGTGAAACTTATAATTATTGGGATAATCTTCAATTTTATTTATTCAATTTTCTAACAATTTTAATAAAATTATAGATTCCAATGATAATTCCTAAAGCAAGTAGAATCAGTGTCCATGTTGTTCCGGTATTCTTGGATTTATCTAACCAGTAACCACCCAATCCTCCCATGATAATTGGACCGACAAGTTCAGTTCCCAGAGATAAGGCTTCCATATATGCCCGCTTTTCCTTATTATTTTTTTTTGGATCTTCCATCAGAAGCCGTATTCCAGTAATGTTTGGCTGATATCCTGTTTGTAAATGTTACGACAATCACCGTACCAAAGAGAGTTTGGAATCATGTTTAACGTTCCGTATGTTGATGGATTTGTAGGTACAAATTGCGAAGTTGCGATAACTGTTTCTTCTTCAGGTCTATACTCATTATCAATATCGTGGATTTCAGCAGTAAAAGCAATTTTCCAGTAAAAACTGTTAAACAAAAATGGATCTAAACCAATTAGTTCAAAAGGAATTCTAATTTTGGCAGTGTATCCACCGTCAAATTTATTGGAAACAGTTTTAATTTGTGATGCAGAAATTTGCTGTAATGATGTAACTAAATCATTGGAAAAAGCATTCACAAATGGGGGAATATCCACAAAATCGCCCGGGAATACCTGGAAATTATAAATACTGTTACTTGCCTTATCGGCAATATCTAACTGTTTGCCTTTGATGGTAAATCTATTTAATTCTTTACCCTGCATTTCAGTATTGAACCATAGACTTATATAATCACCTTCACAATAATCGCAATGTTTTTGAGTAACGTTATCATCATAAACTGTAATCTGGAAATAAAGATATTCATTATCAAAAGCAGATGAAATTTCAAAGTAAGAATCCTTTTCTCCTTGCCAGTAAAATGCACCTTTATTAACGAAATCAATATCCTTGATTACTGCAGAATTTGTAAATCCACGAAAAATAAGTCTGCCACGATTATATGATGGCACAATAAAGTATTTACGATTATATTTTTCAAAACCCTTATCATTTTCAAAGACTCTTTCAGTTACTTGCAAACCGAAATAATTATTCTTTTCATCAACAGTAAAATTATCTAATTTTTTTGAAGAAAAATCCTCCTGAAAAATCAATGCTCCGTCTTCGATTTTATACCCATACATTTTCCAGTTTGAATTCCCAATTTTCTGTGAAACGAAGCAAGAACCTTCTTTTATGTTTGTTCCGACTTCTAATGGTAAGTCAAGATAGGGGACAGGGAAATCACCCACTTTAACTAAATATCCCTGCATATCAACAAAGAGATTCAAATACACTACAGATTTTTTTTCCCCAAGAATCTTCACGACAAATGCAACATCATAATTGCCATCACCTGAAAAATCTCCTACATCCCAACCCCAGATTGTTACTTTATCTGGATTATCAATATGCTTAACAACATCATCAATCATTTCTTGATTAAAATATGGCTGAAGTCTCTTTGTGAATTCTGCAAGAGTAATTCCGGATTGAGC
This sequence comes from Ignavibacteria bacterium GWF2_33_9, assembly GCA_001804565.1. Lineage (GTDB taxonomy): Bacteria > Bacteroidota > Ignavibacteria > Kapaibacteriales > UBA2268 > GWF2-33-9. The sequence goes on from MHAC01000018.1 coordinate 29,918, forward strand.
AAATAAATTATTTGTGACAAAAATCACAATTATAATTAAAATTAATACTATTTTTATTTTTTTGAAAATCATATTAAAAATCTACTTTTCTATTTATACTAACTTAATAAATTCTTTCAAATCTTCATTCATCCTTGCACCAAATTGAGAAACAATTTTAGAAGCGCAAATTGAGGCCAGTTTTCCGGCAAATTCAATATCTTGTCTCACTAATATACCATAAAAAAACGCCCCCGCATACATATCACCAGCTCCGGTTGTATCTATAGGAGTTGTAGGTAGAGAATTAAAATCATATCTCTTTCCATCCCAATAAATAGTTGCACCTTCGGCACCTTTAGTAATCACGACATTTTTCAAGGATTTTGATAATGATTCTGATGCATCATTAAAATTATCAGTATTTGACAACGATTTTGCTTCGTTTTCATTACAGAAGACCAAATCGCATTCCTCCATAATTTTATTTACATTTGCCCTGAAAGTATCAATAATGAAAACATCAGAAACTGTAAATGCAATTTTGGTATGATGCTTTTTTGCAAGTTCGATTGCTTTGAAAATTGCCTCAGTACTTGCTTCTTGTGTTAATTTATATCCTTCAATGTAAATCCATTCAGATCGAGCTATAATTTTTTCATCTATGTTGTCTTTTCCAAAAAAAGCAGTAGCTTCAAGAGATGTTAGCATAGTTCTTTCAGAATCAGGTGTGATAAACACAAAGCATGTCCCAGTTGGATAATTATCTTTGAATTCAGCATTTAAAATAATACCTAAATCCTTAAATTCATTTGCATAAAATTTCCCTAAATTATCATTTCCGAGCACTGTTGAATAGGCAGATTTACCTCCTAACTGGGAAAACGCAATAATTGAATTCGCTGCGGAACCACCACTACATTGTATTGATTCAACTGAACTAAAATATTGATTCAATTTTTTTCTTTCAGTCAAATCTATTAATCTCATTTCACCTTTGTTCATTCCATAATTTAGTACCTGCTCATCAGTAATTTTAAACTGGAGATCAACTAAACCATTTCCTATACCGCATAATTGAATATCTTTCATTTCTATTCTACAACTATTAATTTTTGAACAAAAGTATTTTCACCTTGAGTAGTTCTTACGAAATATGTTCCGCTTGAAAATTTATTAGTTGGTATATTAATGTCATAATTACCTGCAGGTAAAATATCATCGAACGTTATTAGAACGGATTTGCCAAATAAATCAATTACTTCCACCTTGGTCATTATATCTGACTTTGACTGCAATTGAAAAGTAGCAGTATTTCCCTTGCTAATTGGATTTGGAAATAACTTGGCACTTTGAATATTAAAATTATCTGTAGAATTTACGCTGAGAATATTTTCTTGTATTTGACAAAGTAATTTATTGCGATTAATAGCAATTGAATCAGGATAAAAATCCAAATAAAATGTGAAATCCTGAAGTCCCTTGAATAGAACATCGGTTTGAGTTCCAATTAATTGAGAATTTTTGAAAAACAAGAATTCAATTTGAGTGTTGAAAACATAAGGTATTTGAAGACCTTCCTGTACTTGCTCTATTTGAATATTCACTTTTGAGTTTCCTTTACCCCAATCATAAGTAGTTGAATGCAATTTTAAAACAGGATGACCTGCTTTCATAATCCATTGGTCCAAAAATACATAGAAGTTAATTGGAGAATTCGGCAAGAATTCTTCTAATGCATTTGCAAAGTCAATAGTTTCAAGACTTTGGAATTTAAATTTATTCAGAATGTTTTGCAAAGCAGGAAAGAAAAGGCTGTCACCTAATTGCTCTCTCAACATGTGATATACCCAACTTGCTTTATTGTATTCAAGCAAATAAATCGGGTTAGAAAACATCGAGTTTACAGGAACTCCATAAATAGGAATTTCATATAGAACTTCATTTTGGAAGTATTTATCTGCTACTCTTCCCATATAAGCTTCATATTCAAACGAATTGGTATAACTTTCAATCCACAAAGCTTCACTCCATGTTGCACCACCCTCATTTATCCATAAGTCTGCCCAAGTAGCGCATGTGATTAAGTCTCCCAGCCATTGATGAGCTAATTCATGTGCAATTCCTGTTTCATTATATCCCCGAAGCCAACTTCGATTAATTGTTGTCATTGTAGTATGCTCCATGCCTCCGAAACTGAAGGGCTGTACTGAAACCATTCCATATTTTTCATATGGATATTCACCAAAAATTTTACTGTATAATTCCATCATCTTTGGTACATTTCGGAATGAATATTCTGCATTATAAGCTCCTCCATTTGTAGTATCACTAGTCCAGTCTTGCTCCCAAACATAATAATCAATTGGAACCATTTGTGTTGTATCAGTCACTTTTTTATAATAATCGGTAACTTGTTTGAAATTCGAAGCATTAAAGCTAACTAAGTATGTTGGCATTTGGAATTCAGGTTCAAAACTGTAATAAGTAGAATCATCTATTGTATTAGCAGATTTTAAAATTCCATTTGCAGCAACATTAAATCTTTTAGGGACTTTCATTTTTAATTTGAAATAGGCTTTGTCGAATGGATTATCATTGCATGGCATCCATTTCCTGGCATCTTGTGGCTCAGACATTGTATAGGCAATTCGATCAATAACAAATACAGAATCCCTTTTAGGAGGTGGACCTTCTCCAACAAACCTACCTCTCTCGTAAAGATATAATCCTCCATCATCTTTTCCAACATAGGTGAAGTAGATGGTGAAATCTAATGTGTCGCCAACAACTTTTGTATTGGTCAACACTATATCAAATTCATCTGAACTCTGATACACTTTCAACTTACCGGAAATTTGTGAAGATACGACAGAATCAATAATTATATTTACTGCATCAAAAGTAAAAGTATTAGTATTGTTTGAGTCAACAACTAAAACAACTTTATTTATTCCTGAATATTTTCTGAAATCACCATATATACCATCATTTTTCATTATCCAATACCAATCCATATAAATATCGTAGGATAGGACATTATAAGGTCTTACTTTTAGATTAGATTGTAAGGCCTGAATTTGATTTTCCTGATTTTTACAATTATGTACCGGTTTAAACTCAAATTGGTCCCCGGGTCTCATATATTCAGGAATTTGAGCAAAATTAATATAAGACATTAAAAATGTTAAAGCAGTTATCAATTTAATTTTTGACATTGTTTTCATTTTTGACAAAATTTAATTGGAAATATCTACAAAATTAGACATTTTTTTTATAACCATTATTCTTTCAAGAACAGGAGGATGTGAATAATTTAAAAAGACATAAAATTTATGAGGTGTTAAGTTCGAAAGATTATCAACACTCAATTTTTTCAGGGCATTTACCAAACTCATGCCATTCCCAGTAGTTTGAACAGCAAATTCATCAGCTTGAAATTCATTTCTTCTGGATAAAATCTGCATAAAAATGGATAAAATGAATTCAATAGGGGAATACAAGAGAAAGAAAAAGATTAAACCTGCATATATTGGTGTTGAACTGACATAGAATGCTTCATATAATTGCTCCGAATAAAGGAAAAGAGACAATAGGTAAAACAGTAATCCGGTGTGTATTATTGAAATTGCAGTTCCAAGAAGTATATGTTTTTTCTTATAATGTCCCACTTCATGAGCAATTATACCGAGGATCTGGTCTTCAGTATGTTCTTTCATCAAGGTATCATAAAGTACAATCATTTTATTTTTTCCAAATCCTGTAAAAAACGCATTTGATTTCTTACTCCTTTTTGACCCATCCATCACAAAAAGTTTTTTCATTGGAAAATTTACTTTTCGAGTATATTCAGTTATGATATTTTTCAAATTACCTTCTTCCAAAGGAGTGAATTTATTAAAAATCGGCATTATCCAGTTTGGATAAACATATTGCAGAAAAAGTGAAAATAAAGTTAATGTAATCCAACCCCATAACCATGCATATGAACCTGTATATTCGAGAATATACAAAACCAAGGCTAGAAGGGGAATCCCTATTATCAGACTTATTCCTGTTGATTTGATAATGTCTAAAATGAAAATTTTAGATGTTGTAGTGTTAAAACCATATTTTTTTTCAATAACAAATGTATCATAAATCGAAAATGGAAGACTAACGATAAAATTCAGGAATGATAATACTCCAATAAAAATAATACCTTGAATAATCATAGAATCACTTAATGAAAGAACGTAATCATATAAATATCCGAATCCACCCAAAAACCAGAAGGAAAGTGTGAGAATAAGTGAAATTGTTCCTGAAATCCATCCAAAAGAAGTATTTTCTTTAAGATACTCTTGCGATAATTTATATTTTTCAGAAGAATAAGTATCTTCGAACTCCTTGGGAAGTTCTATTTGTATATTTTTGACATTAAAATATTCAGAGATTATCCCCAAAATATAAGTAATGATGATTGTCGTGAAAATTATTATTGCGTAAATATTCATTAAATTCTTCCGAATTGTTTGTCTAAATCAATTAAGGAAAGTTCCAGGATTATTGGTCTGCCATGGGGACAAACATATGGAACTTTGCAATTAAAAAGGTCAATTGTCAATTGTTTCATTCTTTCGGGGGTCAGTTTTTCGCCTGTTTTTATTGCAGATTTGCAACTATAAGTTGCAATAATTTTTTCCCTTTTAGTGCTATGAGATAATTTCAGATTATTCACATAATCATCAAGCATATCCATAAGCATTTTTTCTTCAAGTCCATTGGGAATATCTTGTGGTTTTGCTGTGATTATTACTTTATCAGGTTGGTTAATTGTGAAGTCAAAACCAAGTTTTTTCAGATCATCTTCCACTTCCTGCAATATAGAAATATAAGTGATTTTCATATTAATTTCGATGGGGAAGAGTGTTGACTGGCCTTTTGAATAAAAATCGTTAAACTTAATAAGCGCAGACTCGTATATTACTCTTTCGTGAGCATTGTGCTGGTCAACAAAAATCACTCCTGAATGTGTTTGCACGATGATATACTTATTATGTAATTGTGTATAGTTAGAATATGGCAATTCTTTGCGAATGTCTTCTATACTTTGCTTTTGATTGAATGGATTGATTGTTCCAATTGAGGTAGGTTGAGTTTCTCCCTCATTACGAAAATCAAATTGCTCGTCATCAGGCTTTCTGCTCATAAGCTGAGAATAAGTATCCTCCCTGAAATTACGCTGTAGTGAATTTTCACTACCGTAATTTCCTCTGAATGTTTCCCGATTATTTCCTTCTTTTTTATCCTCGTAATAATTCCGAGATTTTTGATTGTTTTCCAAATCAATTTGATTTTCAGGGAAAACTTCACCTGTCACTTGATTTACAAGAACAAATGAATTTTCACTATTTTCATCTTTCAATCTAATAAAAGGACTATTTATTGTTTTGCCGGTAACATTTATTTCAGTTGTTAAATTATTGGACTGAAGAGTAAGATTAACAGCTTTTCGTAAAGTATTATAAACATAATTTTCATTTTCGAATTTGACTTCATTTTTCTGTGGATGAATATTAACGTCAATTTTTTCCGGATCAATAGTGAGATTAATAACATAAACAGGTTTATGATTTTTCTCAAGCAAATGTTCGAAAGCAGAAAAAATCGCATAAGACAAATTTCTTGATTCTATCGGTCTTTTATTAACAAACAAATATTGTCCGGAAGTGCTGGGACGAGCTAAAGAAGGATTTCCAATATATCCTGAAATCTTCATCAATTCATTTTCATATCCAATCTCCATAAAGCCGTCATTAGCAGAACTCCCTAAAAGTTTGACAATCCTTTCTTTCATTCCTGAAGGTTTGACATCGAAAATCAGTACATCTTCATTATAATATGCAAATCGAATATGAGGATTTGCTAATGAAAATTTTATCAAAGTATCGCTAATGTGCCTAACTTCTGTCAATTTCGATTTAAGAAATTTCCTCCTTGCAGGAACATTATAAAACAGATTTTTCACAAAAATTTGGGTCCCGATTTCCTGATTACATGGTTCAATAAATGGTTCCTTATTTGGTTCAGCAATCAATTTTGATCCTGTTGGATTTTCTTTAATTCTAGTTCTGATTTCCAGATTTGCAACAGATGAGATCGATGCAAGTGCCTCTCCACGAAAGCCAAAGGTGGAAATTTTCTCTAAATCTTCTTGTGTAGCTATTTTGCTTGTAGCATGACGTTTTACAGAAAGCATTAAATCAGAGTCATTCATTCCACAGCCATTATCAATAACAGAAATCAATTGTTTACCGCCATCCTGTATAATTACTGCAATTTCGGTAGCCCCTGAATCAAGCGAATTTTCAACAAGTTCCTTAATCACTGATTCAGGCCTTTGGACTACTTCTCCGGCGGCTATTTGATTTGCGATAAAATCGGGTAATATGTGTATTTTATTATCAGACAATTAAACTTTCTTAATTTTATATTTTTACAGTTAACCAAAAATCAATTTAATAATTTCCTGACGATTAAGTCAAATGATTCAAAGTCATTGTGGAAAACTTAAAAAACCGATATGAAATATAAATACTATATTAATCTGACAACAGGTATTGAAGGGTTACTGGATTTACCCTTAAAAGAAGGTGAATATGGTTTTGTTAGAATTCAGTCAACTCAATGCGAGAGATTTTTATTTGAGGATATTTTGAACGGGTTGGATTCTGATTTCCTTATGC
>MHAC01000019.1:0-196 GCA_001804565.1 Ignavibacteria bacterium GWF2_33_9
GGGCACGCATCAACCTGAATTCAACACCCAGCCTGTCAAAAGCGTCGGTAAGAAGCTGGCCTATGTGCAGCGCCATGTTTTTGTGGCAGCCAAACGGATCGTCTATCGTAGACACAGGCTTACCTATCTCGCTTTCTGGCACAGGAAATCCCACAGGAATCTTTCTCAGGCCGTCCCTGTCATCACTAAAAGCAAT
>MHAC01000019.1:313-526 GCA_001804565.1 Ignavibacteria bacterium GWF2_33_9
AAAAGTAGAGACGCGGCCAAGCTTTTTCTCACGTTCCACAACTTCTTTCGCGACCTGGTCTGCCCAGAAATTTGATGTCATGATTCAATGCCATTGTCAGGGAAGAATTAAAAACCACACTTGGCTGTAATTAAAAGGATTCTTTACTATAGAATGCTTATGAATGAAGTAAAGTATTTGACAAAGGAGGAAATAATTAAGATACATGAGAAA
>MHAC01000019.1:566-6362 GCA_001804565.1 Ignavibacteria bacterium GWF2_33_9
TAAGACAAAAGATGGGCGAAACAGCCGTACTTGCCGTTAAAGCAGCAGGATATGATAATATTGGAACTGTTGAATTTTTAGTTGATAAGGATTTGAATTATTATTTTCTGGAAGTTAATGCACGTATCCAAGTGGAGCATCCGGTTACTGAGATGACTACGGGAATTGATCTGGTGAAATTGCAAGTGGAAATTTCTGAAGGCAAACCTATTGAGATAAAACAAGAAGAAATCTTCCAAATGGGACATGCTACTGAATGTCGTATATATGCAGAAGATCCATATTCATCATTTATGCCCTCTCCGGGAACTATTTTTTATATGAAAGAACCTACAGGACCCGGTGTGAGATATGATTCCGGTATAAAACAAGGTATGGATGTTTCGATTTTCTATGATCCCATTTTAGCAAAACTAATTACCTTCGGTAAAACAAGAAATGAGTCTATAACAAGGATGGTAAATACTTTGAAGGAAAACGTAATTTTGGGTGTACAAACTTCTATTCCTTTTATGCTTGATGTTTTGCAACATCCAAAATACATTGCAGGTGAATTGAATACAAATTTCCTTAATCAGGAATTTCCGGAATATACACATTCAATTGAAGATTCAAAAATACCTTTAGCATTAACAGGCTTAATTCAAACAAAACATGAACTAAAATCTGGTCTCATAAATCAAGTTCAGGATACTAATCCATTTTTGGAAATAGGTTCATGGGAGCTATTTTAAAAAGAGAAAATTATGAAAATTAAATTCCAAAATCAAATATTTAATGTTGAATCGAGAATTGAAAATGAACATTTAATATCAATTTTAAATGACGAAAAAATCAGTTTCCCAGTTAAGCAAATTGATGAAAACACCTTTTCAATCTTCAATTCGAATCAAAAAGAATTTATATATTTTTACAAAAATAAAAATCATATTTTTGCTTTCCATAACGGAGAACATTTCAAATTTGAAGAAATTGATGAAGAATCCAATTTTGAATTAGAAAGTAAAAATGAAAATCAAGAAAAGATTTTTCCTCCTATGCCAGGAAATATAGTTAAAATACTTGTTTCGAGTGGTGATGAAGTTGCCGAAAATACTCCTTTGATCATAGTTGAAGCAATGAAAATGGAAACAACTCTTTATTCATCACTTAAAGGAAAAGTTACTTCAGTGAACGTTTCTGAAAAAGAACAAGTAGATACCGACAAAGTGCTTATTGTTATAGAGAAATAAATTCTCACACCTCAATATTGATTAATGAAATAAATTTATAGAATATTTTTTTAAATTAATCAGCAAATTATAAAACAAGATTTAATGAAAAAAAAATCATAAAATCTTAAATACTGAATAAAATAATATTTTACCCCCTAAAATAAATAAAAATATTTTTCGGAATATTCTGTTCATATTCAAAATCCAAAATATCTCTAATACTAATTTAATTATAGAATTAACCAAATTAGAGATGTTGAATATTAGTACAGACTAATAATATTGTTAGTTATTTGATTAATTTTCGTTCATAATGCATGAAAAATGTTCTTATAATCTTACTTAGTAATATGACGGAATTTATTAATTTAGAATATAAAGTAAAATGCAAAATAAAAAAGTTGGTGCAAGTATGGCAAAATTTGATCAAAAAATTGAAGACATAGCTCAATTGATTTGTGAACTTACAAGGAATTGTCAAATTAAGGAAGAGTATTTTGCGAATACTTTTCGTATGTCTCCTACAGAGGTAAGATTTCTTAAACTTTTTGTACATAGAGATATATTAACAGTTGCTGAAATTCAGGAATTACTAAAGTTAACTCCAGGCAGGGTTTCTCATATATTGAGATCCTTGGAAATAAAAAATTTAATTCAGCGAATTAAAAAACCTGAAGACAGAAGAAATATTGAAGTAAAACTCCAGCCAAGAGCCGCATTATTTGTGAATAACTTAAACCAAAATTATGTAGAATTGAACAATACTATCTTAAAAGAAGTTGGTGATGATAAGGCAGATGGAATCGCTAATTCACTGAACATACTTTTGGAATTATTCACCAAATGGGTAGCTGGCACAAAGTGAAAAATAATAAACATTAATCTTTTAAAATATATTTTCTTATGAATCAATTTTCAAGAAGGAAGTTTTTAAAAATTTCTGCTGCAACATTTGGTACAGCTGCGGTTGCAACTGGTGTAGGCAGTACTCTTTCAAAAACTTCAGCGAAAGCACAAGAAAAAGCAGCAAAAGGAGTTAAGCAAATTCCTACATACTGCGATATTTGTTTCTGGAAATGTGGTGCTATTGGACACGTGAAGGATGGGAAATTATGGAAAATAACCGGTAATCCACTTGATGATTTGAGCAAAGGCAGACTTTGTACACGAGGAACAGGCGGAGTCGGTTATTATTTCTCCGAAGAACGATTACAACAGCCACTTATCCGACAGAAAGGAACAGAAAGAGGAGACGACAAATGGGTTGTCGTAACCTGGGACGAAGCATTTACATTTATTGCAGATAAGATGCAAGAAATTAAGAAAAATTACGGTGCTAAAGCCTTTTCTTTATTCAGTCACGGTCAAGGTGGAGCCTTTTTCAAACATACATTAAAAGCATTCGGTTCATACAATGAAGGTGCACCTTCTTATGCACAATGTAAAGGACCGAGAGAAACCGGTTTTGTTCTTACATTCGGTGAACACGTAGGTTCACCTGAAAGAGTGGATATAAAAAATTCTAAGTGTATCGCTCTGCTTGGTGTACATATTGGAGAAAACGTACACAATTCATTATTGCAAGAATTTTCTGAAGCAATGAAAAATGGAGCATCATTGATTGTTGCAGATCCAAGATATTCAATTGCTGCAAGTAAATCAAAATTTTATTTGCCAATAAAAGCAGGAACAGACATTGCACTACTTCTTGCATGGATGAATGTATTAGTAACTGAGAACATATATAATAAAGAGTTTGTTGCTAATTACGGAATCGGATTTGAACAATTTGCACAGGAAGTTGCTGCCTATTCCCCTGAATGGGCTTATGCTGAAACAGGAATAGATCCTGAACTTATTCGTGAATCCGCAAGAGAACTTGCTAAAAATGCACCTGAATCAGTTATCCATCCAGGAAGACATACTACTAAATATGGCGATGATTCGCAGAGACTTAGAGCAATTGCATTAGTGAATGCATTACTGGGAAATTGGAATCAGAAAGGAGGTTTCTTCCAGCCAAATTCGATAAAAGTTCCTGCTTATCCTTACCCAGCTTATCCTGCAAAAGATTATGAATTGGCGGATAATCCAGGAGGAATGTGGCCATTTGCCGATGAAGCAGTTTCCACAGGGATAAGAGAAACTACAATAACTGAAGAGCCTTATCCAATAAAGGGATGGTTTGTATATGCTACAAATCTGATTCATTCAATGCCGGACAGACAAAAGACATTGGAAGCAATTGATAACTTAGATTTATTGGTAGTTACCGATATTTTTCCAACTGAAATTACAGGCTATGCCGATGTGGTTTTGCCTGAATCATCATATTTAGAAAGATTTGATGAACTATTTGCTCCTGCGTTCAGACGACCAAGTATCCTGATACGCCAGCCAATAGTAGAACCCCCTAATGGACAAAAACCAGCTTGGTGGATGGCTAAAAAATTGGCAGAAAAATTAAACTTAGGTCATTATTACCCTTGGAATGATATTGAAGATTATCTTCGTACTAGAGTGGAAAGTGCAGGATTTTCTTATGATAAACTAAAGAAAGATGGTGTAGTTTATGGCTCCACAAAACCATTGTATGAATCAGAAGGTGCCGAAATGAACTTCTATACACCGTCAGGCAAAGTTGAATTTTACTCTCAACAATTACTTGATGCAGGATTCGATCCTGTTCCAAAATTTACTCGTCATGAGGAACCAACACCAGGATTTTACCGTTTACTATTTGGTAGATTACCAATGCATACATTTTCCAAAACACAAGCAAATCCAATTTTGCATGATATGAAATCAGAAAATGAAGTATGGGTTAATGCTGATGTTGCAGAATCCTGGGGAATAAAAAATGGACAATATATTAGATTAATGAATCAAGATGGTGTGATGAGCAATACTGTTAAAACAAAAGTTACTGAAATGATTAGAAAAGATTGTGTATACTTACCACATGGTTTCGGACAAACTTCTGAAAGACTCAAGAGTACATACTTAAAAGGTGCAAGTGACGCAGGATTAATCACAAATGTGAAGATTGATCCATTAATGGGTGGAACTGCTATGAATTTGAATTTTGTTACTTTGGTTACGGAGGATTCATGGCAAGGTTAGCAATGATAATAGACACAAAACTTTGTGTTGGCTGTCAAGATTGCGTGGCAGCATGCAAAACTGAAAACAATGTTCCTCTGGGATTCACAAGAGATTGGATTACGTATGAAACAATCGGAAAGTATCCGGATTTGAATATGGAAATTCGTTCCGAGAGATGTAATCATTGCGAAGATGCACCATGTGTAACTTGCTGTCCAAGTGGTGCTAGCCAAATTGCAGAACATTTAGGCGGAATCGTATGGGTAGATCACGATCTTTGTACAGGTTGCAAAGCATGTATGGCTTCATGTCCTTATGATGCAAGATTCATTCATCCTGATGGATATGCATCAAAATGTACTTTTTGTATGCAAAGAGTAGTTGAAAATCAATTACCAGCTTGTGTTTCGGTATGCCCTACAAATTGTATGTACTTTGGTGATTTGGAAAATCCAAATAGCGAAGTGAGTTTATTACTTAAGGAAAGAAAGTACCATACTTTGAAACCTGAAGCAGGTACAGGTCCACAAATTTATTATTTAACATAGGAGAATGAGATGCACGAAATTGTTATTGATAGACATAATCATTTGATTGATCCCGAAATGCATATTTGGGGATATGAAGTTCCTGTGTATTTGTTTTTGGGTGGATTTGCTGCTGGTTTACTTATACTAACTGGATATTTATTGTTCAGTGGAAAATATAAAAGAGAATTAAGTGTTGCAAAATACTTACCGATGTTTTCTGCGATTGCCCTTAGTGTAGGTATGTTCTTCTTATTCCTTGATTTAGAGCACAAATTACATATATTTAGATTCTATACAACTTTTCAGGTAACCTCACCAATGAGTTGGGGTAGTTGGATTTTAATGTTGGTTTATCCTGTAATGATTCTTTCATTTTTAGTGAGAGTACCACATAAATGGGATGAAAAATTTCCAATCTTAGGAAAATACAGCAAATTAATCAATGATAGACCACAATTAATAAAAACAATTGGTGTAATAGCAATGGCATTAGGTGGAATCTTAGGACTATACACAGGAGTATTGCTTAGCTTCTTTGGTGCACGCCCGCTTTGGAACTCTGCTTTACTGTGGCTGCTTTTCCTTGTTTCGGGATTATCAACAGCAGCAGCATTTGCACACGTGGTATCACCAAGAGATGAAGAAAAGGACTTCTTCACCAAAGCTGACAATGCCTTTTTAGGTATTGAATTAATAGTGATATTTATGTATATTGTATCATTCCTAAATTCCGGATTTGTATATCGTGAAGCTGCATTTTCGCTGCTTAGCGGGGCATTCGCACCGACATTTTGGGGTTTGGTAATAGTAATTGGAATTGTCGTTCCGTTAATCTTACAATTACTCGTAGTAAATCATAAACTTAAACATACTTTTTTGGTACCATTAATGGTAATACTGGGAAGTTTATTCTTAAGATTTGTAATTGTATATGCCGGACAGGCAAG
>MHAC01000020.1:0-1125 GCA_001804565.1 Ignavibacteria bacterium GWF2_33_9
TACATGTCAAAATAGATGAAGATTCTTTTCCTCAATTTTGGACACATTGTCGTGGACCGGAACTATTAAATGCAAGAGGAATTGAATATTCTCCGATACTTGAAATAAATCCCGACTCAGCATTCATACTTCATACAATTCCAACAAGTTCAAGGAATCCGATTTTTGGTTTTCAGACAATAGTCGGTACAAAATCGACCCACCTCATTACTCTTTCAAAATTTCATTATTTTAGCCTCGCCTAAATTATTAATTTTCTTAAAGAGAAATAAGTAATCTCCAAAAAATTGGTAATTTGCATTTCTTAATTTATTAATATTTAGAAATTATTTGTTATACTTAAAAAATAAATTTGTATGAATAAAATTATTGAGGCTAGGTTCATTGGACCAAGCGTTAAATACTTTAAAATTGAAGCTCCGAAAATAGCTGAAAAGCGTAAGGCAGGTCAATTTATTATGCTTCGTGTTCATGAACACGGGGAAAGAATTCCACTGACAATTGCTGATTCAAATGCTCAAGAAGGATGGATTGCAATTATCGCTCAGGGAATTGGCAAAACAACAAAAATGCTGAATATGATGGAAGCCGGTGACTATATTCGTGATTTGGTTGGACCACTTGGCAAACCTTCTCATATCGAGAACTTTGGAACTGCCGTAAGCATTGGCGGGGGCGTTGGGACTGCAATTGCCTACCCTATTGCTAAAGCTTTAAAAGAAGCAGGTAATCACGTTATCAGTATCATTGGAGGTCGCAGCAAAGAATTTGTGATTCTGGAAGATGAAATTAAAGCTACAAGCGATGAAGTTTATCCAACAACCGATGACGGTTCTTATGGATTTCATGGCTTTGTTACTGATAAATTGAAAGAATTGATTGTCTCTGGTCGTAAAATAGATTTCGTACTTGCAATTGGTCCAGTTCCAATGATGGCTGCAATTGCTGAATTAACCAAGCCTTATGGTATTCATACTGTAGTAAGTTTGAATTCCATAATGATAGATGGTACCGGAATGTGCGGTGGTTGTCGTGCAATTGTTGAAGGTGAAACAGTTTTCGTTTGCGTAGATGGACCTGAATTTGATGCTCATAAAGTAAATTTCAAGGTTTTGAGAAACAGAA
>MHAC01000020.1:1172-20156 GCA_001804565.1 Ignavibacteria bacterium GWF2_33_9
AATTAAATTGGAGGCAGAATAATGGCAGCATATCCTCCGGTTGACGTATTGAAACCAAAAGAAAGAACTCAGGTTCAAAGACATAAAATTCCCGAACAAGACCCAAATGTTCGTAATAAAAACTTCAAAGAAGTTAATTTGGGATATACAATCGAAATGGCTCAGGCAGAAGCACAAAGATGCTTGATGTGTGCTAATCCTCCATGTGTGGTTGGTTGCCCTGTGAGTGTGCAAATCCCACGATTTATCGAGCAAATCAGACTTGGTGACATTGCCGAAGCTGCACGCATTCTTAAAATAGATAATGCACTTCCTGCTGTATGCGGTCGTGTTTGTCCTCAGGAAGAACAATGCGAAATCGTATGCGTTCTCACCAAGAAATTCACTCCTGTCGCAATAGGTAATCTCGAAAGATATGCATCTGACTGGGAAAGAGAAAATATCGGCATTCAGGTACCTGAAATTAAAACAAAAACAGGCAAAAAAGTAGCTGTTATCGGTGGTGGTCCTGCAGGACTTAGCTGTGCAGGTGATTTAATTCAAATGGGACATGATGTTACTGTTTTCGAAGCATTACATGAAATTGGCGGTGTTCTTGTTTATGGTATTCCTGAATTCCGTTTGCCAAAAGAAATCGTGAAAGCTGAAGTTGAAGGATTGCGCCAAGCCGGTGTTAAATTCGAAACAAATTATGTTGTTGGTCTCACTTCCACTCTTGACGAAATGCTTAATGACTTCGATGCAGCTTTCTTGGGTGTGGGTGCAGGTCTCCCCTATTTTATGAATATCCCCGGTGAAGAATTAATTGGCGTTTATTCCGCTAATGAATATCTCACTCGTGTGAATTTAATGAAAGCATATCAATTTGGCGCCGATGATAATGATACACCTATGCTCGATTTGAAAGGAAAAACTGTTGCCGTTATCGGTGGTGGTAACACTGCTATGGATGGTGTGAGAACTTCGCTTCGACTTGGTGCAAAGCGTGGTATGATTATTTATCGTCGAAGTGAATCCGAAATGCCTGCTCGTATCGAAGAAATTCACCATGCAAAAGAAGAAGGAGTGGAATTCATGCTGCTTGCTTCTCCAACAGAATATCGTGGTGATGAACGTGGATGGCTCCGCTCTATGCTTGTACAGAAAATGGAACTTGGAGAACCGGATGCTTCCGGTCGTCGCAGACCTGTTGCAATTCCCGGTGCTATCGAAGAAATTCCTATTGATGTTGCAGTTGTGGCAATTGGTAATGGTTCTAACCCGATTATTAGCCGCACGACTCCTGAAATTCGTGTGAATAAATGGGGCAATATTCAGGTAGAGAAAGAGACAATGAAAACAAGTAAAGTTGGTGTTTTCGCAGGCGGCGATATCGTTACCGGTGGTGCAACAGTTATCCTCGCAATGGGTGCCGGTCGAACAGCAGCGGCTAATATTAATGAATACCTAACAAATCCAGATTATCAGTGGAACTTTGAATAGGCTATTCTAATCAAATATAATTGAAAATCCCGCCAATGAGCGGGATTTTTTTTGATATTATAATTACCTATTCTTTTATAAATTTTATTATTTTGTTCATTTTATTTAATTTTAAGAAATAAACACCTTCCTGCGCATGCAGGAAGGAGAAACGTGAAAGACCTTCCCGGAAAGGAGAGAGCAGGGTGAGGTCTGAATTTATTCCATTTACCACGACCGAAGTCATTGGCTATGGGTTTAATATTTTCAATTATTTATTAATAATTATTGGAATTGACTTTTGCTCTTCACCTAATTTTATTTGTAGTAGATAAACACCCGAAGGTACTTCATTACAATCAAGAATCAACCTACCGCTACTATTAGATTCCTGAATAAATTTTACATGAAATTTTTCTAATTTTTCCCCATAAATATTGTATAACTCATAATTTGCTTTTTGAACATCATAATTACTATTCCAATAAAATACTGTGGATACTTGGTTTTCTACCGGCATCGGGTAAGGAGGTTCATTGTAAAGATATACATCGCTTTTTTCTATTTTTGTTTCAATAACACTTACTAATTTTTCAAACCTTATCCTATATGGTAAAATTTTATAACTAATATCACTTCCAAGAGTACTATAATCTTTTTCTCCTATATAAAACCAAAGGTCAGAGTCAACAGAGAAAAAGTTATATATCACATTATCAAATTTATTATAAAAAGGTAAGAGGTCGCTAATCTTTATTGAATCGTCAATAAAGATTGGAGAATTAATCATATTGATGTGATAAAGATAATCACTTGAAATATAGTAAATAAATGGTTGACCTTTTAAAATAAATAAGTTACTCAGTACATTTTGGGTTATTATTTGTGTTGAATCAATAGAAAGTGATAATAAATCTAAAGCATATATGTTATTTTTATATTTGAGACCCTCACTTTCAAATGATTTATTTGAATTAAGTAAAATAAATTTATTGTTTAAAGATAGTGTTTCAATAGATTCATCATAATACCTTTTACCTTTGGAAAGAGTAAAGAAATCGAAGTTAATTGGTAAATTAATATTAAGATCTTTCCAAGTTTTTCCTCCATCAAGGGATTTTAATAAAACAACTTTTTTATTAAAATAGAATCCACTGTCGGTATCCATAAATTGTATTTGTTTAAGCCCAATTAAATAGAATGAATTGTCAATTGTATTATGAGAAATATTAAAAACAGATATGGAATCTAAAGTTACTTTATTTTGATAATTACAATTTTTATCCAAGGCAAAAAGTGTTGATACATAAGGTTCACCTTTCTTATTAGAAGAATTAATATTCATAGTATGTATAAAATAACTTTCCGAGAATGTATAGACGTTTGAAATATATTCACTATCAAGACTGTTTGAACCAAATATTTTATCAGTAGTAAAATTAACAAAATTATCTCCATAATCATCTGAAAAATAACACTTAATTTTATCGGCATAATCTGGATTTTTTATTATTAAAAATATTTTTTCTTCTTTATTTTGAAATAAAAATGAACGTGAATTTATATTGTAATAAAAATTTTTGTTTTTTTGAGGTGACCAAGTAATCCCTCCGTTTGTGGTTTTAATTATTTGAAGATATTTATTATTATTTATTGAAAGAGGGATATAGAATTTATCTGGGAACTGTGAATAAATCTTTGGCCCCATTGCGTTTGCATAATAAGTAAGTGGTATAAAGCTGGATGCAACTAACCAATTTTCACCAGCATTAGTTGATTTGAAAATGGCTTTTTTATTATCAACGGCAATAATTAAAGAATCATTAATAAAAGAGAAACTGTTTATATATTTTCTTCCAAAGATAAGATCATTTCCAATTACATTATAAGATGGTATGATTAATCTATCGATTTCATTTTTTGTTATTAAGCTTAGATCGCCAGTTTCTTTTAGCTTAAATAAATTAATGTAATTCAATGTATCAGGTGAAATGATATATTTATTATTATTGAAAATTTCAAAACTATTCACAACCCTATAATTATCATTTAGATTATTGTAAAGCAAAGTAATTGAATCAGATTCCAATTTCTGTTTATAAATCTTAGTCATGGGATAAGGTGATAAACTAGTCTTATAATCAATAAGAAAATAGACACCATTATTATCATTTAGTTTCAATTTTAATGATTTAATATCTGAAGTTGCAAGAAAGTTCTCATTAATTTCATAATTAATTTCTTCTTCTATAGTATTTTTCGTATTAACTTCAAATTTTGCAAGATATAATCTGTTATTAATTAAATTATATTTAAAATAGAAAAGTGAATTATTATATGATAAGAATTCATAATAAACATTATTTAATGTTGTATCAAAATTAACAATTTTTCCTATTGCATTAGACTTTAAATCAAGATTAAAAATACCATTGTTTGTTAAGAGGAACAGAGAATCCTTTAAAAAAGTTATATTCACAATATTGTTGAAGTCAATTTCGTTTAATTTCAATTTGGTCCAATTAATTCCATTATCAATTGATTTTAAGAGGTATTTGTTTGTTGCCCCAATGTATATATCTTGATAATTTACAATGTTAATGATGCTATCCATTTCTCCAATGTAAACCTGCTTCCAATCTTGTGCTTTTAAATCTGATCGCATTATAATTCCCTTAGTACCATAACATAAAATTGATGATGAATTTTTTGCAATTCCAATAATATCAGAGCTGAAGGGTTCTAAACTTGCAGTATATTCAATTCCTTTCAAATTAAATAAAGCAAAGAAATAAAATATTGCAATAAATGTAATATATCTTTTCATTATATACCTCTTTTAATTTTAATTTGACAGTATCCTAATTCTGTTGAACACATTTCGAAAGTTTGAGGATAATGCCAATCACCATTATTATCTTGAAATTTTGGGAAAATAATTAGTTTTCCACATACTGGATTTTTCGCAATTGTTTCTGTTACATTAGCACAAGGATCCAAAGGTGGTTGAAAACAAGGTTGTATTTGGCAAAATTCAAAGAACTTGTTTAGCATTTGTTGTGTAAGCCAACTGGAAAATGCTCCTGTAAAATGATTTGTCGCATCAAATGCATCGTTGAAATTTTCTGTTGGTAGTCCTGATGTAGTAATACTAACGTTTGAGATATTTACTCCTGCCGGCCCGATTGTGCAAGCATAACAAAACGTAATTGTAACCGGTTCTTGATTTGGTCCCCAATATGCTGTAAAGGAAACTGGTGTAAATCCCGGGTCACATTGTGAAAAACTTTTAGTTGCTATAAACATAGTTATAAGCAAAACATAAAATAAATTTAAAAGATATTTTTTCATCTTTTTATTCCTTAATTTATTAAAAAACTGTAAGAGTAATCTCGTTTAAACTCTGCTGTAGCCCGAGAAAAACTACTTTGAGTAAACTTTGCGAAGCATACTGCAAAATCAAAAGTTAGTTTACTCCCTAACTAATGCTCTGCAGCAATATCGCCTCGAATTTTAGTTCACAATAAAGAATATACAGTTTTGTGGGGATAAATCTTCCTATTTCTTGTACAGTTTTTAGAAAAAGATTTTGGAATATTTCAGAATTGATTTCGAGATATGATTGTAAAGAAAACTTAGAATTTATATGTTTTGTAATATGTGTTTTTAATTGAGATGAATAATGCAAATTATGTTTTACCAATTTTGCTAAGTGAACAAATTGAAAATCACTCCAGGACAAGCTGAATGCAAGGATTAAAGATAATATGAAAATCTTTTTTATCATAAAATATTTTCAATAGAATTATAAAAACACAAAACTCCATATTACTAAAACAAAAAAAAATCAAAAAAAGTACATCAAAACTCATATTTATTTTCAATATATTAATTTGTATTCATTTAACTCTGTTATTGCGAAGTTTTCCTTAATTTTAATGATTTGTAAAATGCGATTAGCGTTTTAATTGCCAAATAAAATAATTTACTCACCAATTAGTTTTCAAGCAAACTTAAATTAATTATTATGCAATTCAAATCTTTTACTTGCGGTTTTTTGGAAAATGTAGCATATCTCGTTTGGGATGGAAATAATGCAGTTTTATTTGATGCTCCCTATGGTTCTTATAGTACTATTATCCCCTTTCTCGAAGCTGAGAATCTCCAATTAAATGCAATCATCCTCACCCATTCTCATTTTGACCATATCTTAGATGTACATAAATTTAAGCAAAATAAAAACCTTAAAGTATATGCACATCAGGCTGATGAAGATCGCCTGCTTGATCCTATGGAACATCTTCCACCCGGAATTCCTCTGCAAATTGAAAGTATTAAAGCTGATTCATATTTGGAAGATGGTCAGGAATTACAATTTGGCGAAATGAAACTCAAAATCATCCACACACCCGGTCATACTCTTGGCGGCGTTTGTATTGAATTAATTGGTGAAAAGAAAATTATAACCGGAGATACCCTTTTCAGAGCTGGAATTGGACGAACAGATTTCACAGGAGGCAATTTCGAGGATATAGAACATTCAATTCGTGAAAAACTTTATATCTATCCTGATGATTATTATATTTTTCCCGGACACGGACCAAGCTCCACAATTGGATTTGAGAAAAAGAAAAACCCTTATGTTAAAATGTAGGAATAGGGCTCTACTGAGCCCTATTCAATTTACAATTACAATTTTATCTTAAAAAAATGGAATCTTAGCTACTTTAGCAGGGAATCTTTTTCCTCTTGCTTCGATTTCAATATCTGTACCTGCTGCTGCGAAAGCAGAAGCAACGTATCCCATTCCGATTGGTTTATTTAATGATGGGGACATATTTCCACTAGTAACGTGACCGATTTTTTCGCCTTCAACTGAGTAAATTTCGTAATGATGACGAGGAATGAATTTTTCGGCATCACTCACGAAACCAACTAATTTGCGAGTTGGTTTATCTTCTTTCATCTTAGAAATTGGTTCGAATCCGATAAATGATCCCTTAGCAAGTTTAGTAATCCAGCCCAAACCGGCTTCAATAGGATTAGTAGTATTATCAATATCATTTCCATAGAGGCAGTAACCTTTTTCCAAACGTAAAGTATCACGAGCTCCTAAACCAATTGGTTCGATGCCAAATTCAGCTCCGGCTTCGAAAATTTTACGCCACATATCTTCTGCAACAGCTTCATCACCACGGAAATAAATTTCGAATCCTAATTCACCTGTATAACCAGTACGAGAAATAATTGCATCGTATCCGGCAATCTTACCGAAAGTGAAGTGATAATACTCGATTTGGCTTAAGTCAGTCTCAGTCAACTTTTGCAAGGTTTTCAAAGAGTCAGGTCCCTGAATAGCAAGCAAATTGATTGCATCACTTTCATCAGTCAAGTTTATTTCAAAATTTCCTTTATTTTCATTCACCCAAGCCCAGTCTTTATCCACATTAGCACCATTTACAACGAGCATAATATAATCGCCGCAGTTATATACGAGCATATCGTCCACCAAACCACCATCAGCATAAGGCAAAGCTGAATATTGAGCTTGTCCCACAGCTAATTTTGAGGCATCATTTACTGAAATATGCTGAACAAAAGCTAAAGCATCTTTGCCACGAACTTCGAATTCACCCATGTGAGAAACATCGAACACGCCAACTTTCTCACGAACAATCATATGTTCATGAATAATTCCTTTTGGATATTGAATTGGCATTACGAAACCTGCGAATTCAACCATTTTGCCATTATTTTCTTTGTGTAAAGAATTAAAACGAGTAGTTTTCATATAATATCCTAAATTTATAGTTTTTACTTTGTCTGAAATTCAAAATTACGGAAAATTTATGATTAATCTAAACTGTCATAGATGTTTAGATAACTTTGGTATCTTTCAGGTAAAATTCTGCCTTCCTCCAATGCTTCGAAAACTTTGCATCCCGGTTCGTGAATATGCGAACAGGGTTGAAATTTACATTCATCATTAAATTCCAAAAATTCAGGGAAATAAAATGTCAAATCTGATTTGTCAAGGCCCCAAATTCCAAATTCCTTGATTCCGGGTGTATCAATAATCTCAAACTTATTATTATAAGAAAAAAGTCTTGTAAAACTGGTTGTATGCTTGCCTTTACTGGACCAATCACTTATCTCTCGAGTTTTTTGAATTTCTTCACCAAACAAAAAATTAATCATCGTAGATTTCCCTACTCCTGATTGACCAATCAAAACCGTAATTTTATTTTCCAAAAATGTGAATAATTCATCCAACCCAATTTCATTCTCAATTGAAATGAAGAAAACAGGAATTTTGAGTGATTTATAAAATTCAAAATATTCCTCAATTTCGGCTCTCTCAATCAAGTCAATTTTATTCACACAAATGATAGGTTGTACATTATTAAGCTCTGCAGCAACCAGCATACGGTCAATTAAGCGCAAGTTAAACGTAGGTTCCAAAGTTGAAGTCAGAATCATCACATTAGTGATATTACTTGCCAAAACATGTTCAAAAGGTTCATATCCACTTGCTTTACGAGCAAAAATTCTATCCCTTTTCTCAATTTTAATTATAGTTGCCAATTCCAATCCTGATTCGCCTACTTGTCCTTCTTGAACTCTTATACTCACATTATCGCCAACAGCAATGAGCGAACTGCTTTCATTTTCGGAATAAATTACACCGCTAATTTTAGCTTCGAATTCCAGTTTATCAATTGTTTTGACTAGAATTGTGTTCGAAATAATTAAAAAAACCCTGCCGGCAATTGTTCCGGCAAGGTCAATTTCATTTTTTTTAACAAGAACACGCTTTATATTACTTCTCTGCTTGAAGGAAGAATGCTTTTCACTTTCGAAATCTCGTTTTACTTTCATTTTATTCAGAAAAGTTTAGCATATTCTAAAGCTCTGGCTCTAGCTTTTTCTGCAAAATCAATTTTAGTTGAGTCGAAGAGAATTCCACGAGAAACATTTATCAGACACGGATTGAGTTTGTGTTGTTTCAATTGTTCTATATCCCCACCCTGAGCACCTACTCCGGGAATTAGAAATAAATTATCAGGAGCAAGTTCACGAGCACGTATAAATTCATTTATTTGAGTAGCTCCAGTCACAAAACCTAAATTATCATCTGAAAACCATTCTCTTGATTTGGAAAATATATTTTCATAAAGTAATGAATTATCAGATTTTGTCTTCAGAAAGTCATTAGCACCTGAATTAGAAGTTATTCCTAAAAGGAAAACTAACTTATTCGTAAAACTGAAAAATGGCTCAATTGAATCTTTGCCCATCAATGGATTTACAGTAATGGAATCAAAATTAAAATGCTCGAAAATTGAACGTGCATAAAATTTGGAAGTATTCCCAATATCTCCACGCTTGGCGTCTGCAATTGTGAAAGTTTGTTCGGGAATATGAGTCAATATCTCCTCAATCGCTTTGAGTCCGTCTGCACCAAAAATCTCGAAAAATGCAAAGTTAATTTTATAAGCTGTAGCAATGTCCTTTGTGATATCAATAATCACTCTGGAAAATTCTGATAAACCTTTTGCATTTTTTGGGAAAATATGTGGGATTTTTTCAATATCAGGATCTATTCCAATGCAAAGAGAGGTGCCAAACCTCTCTTTTGCTAAATAATATTTTTCGATTGATTTCATTTTCAATTCCTACGGAAGAGTAGTTCTCCACTGTTGATAAGTCGTTGTAAATAAATTAGCCTCCGTTGGTGCAGGAATATTAAATAGATTTAAATATTCATCAATTTTTTCAGTTCTCTTAGAATCCAAAGGGTGAGTTGAGAGCAATTCTTCGAATTTACTAGGTTCAGACTGATTTTGCTCGGAAATTTTTTCAAAGAAATACTTTATTGCACCAGGATACCACTTTGATGATTTTAAGTACAAGAATGAATATTCATCAGCCTCGTACTCATCATCACGGCTATTTTTGAGTAAAGCTAAGCCGGAGAGTAAGTTTGCACCGATTTGTTCCAAAACAGATGGGTCATTTCCCAAAATAACACTGAGCAATAAAGTGATTCCATATTGCTTAGTCATTCTCTTTGTTGAATGTCTTCTCTCTGCATGAGCAATTTCATGAGCAAGAATACCGGCTAATGTTGCTTCATTGTCTACAAATTTTAACAAGCCTTTGTAAACATATAAATAACCTCCCGGA
Organism: Ignavibacteria bacterium GWF2_33_9; assembly: GCA_001804565.1. Taxonomy (GTDB): domain Bacteria; phylum Bacteroidota; class Ignavibacteria; order Kapaibacteriales; family UBA2268; genus GWF2-33-9. The sequence continues at coordinate 10,821 of MHAC01000020.1, forward strand.
GCTGCAAAGGCATTAATAGTATTGGTATTGATTATCTTAATTTTATAAGAAAACGTACCTTTGTACTCAATTTCAGGAGATTTAAGAATCTCATCAACTATCCCCTGTACATACTGTGTATGAGAAGTTGAGTTTAATATTGGGTATTCAGCTGGATTTGCTGTGATAGAAGAATCTAACTGCTTACCAAGCTGAACATCATCTGAAGCAGTAAAGAGATTAATATCCATAGGTCCAGAACCAGATTCACAACCTACAAAGAAAGTAACCGGAAAAACTAGAATGAATAATCTGATAAGTACATTTTTTTTAAAGAAATTTTTCATAATAACCTCCAAATTCTATTTTGCTAATGCAACACTTCTTTTTTCTCTAATCAGTGTTACTTTAATTTGACCCGGATATTCCATTTCACTTTCAATTCTTGTTGCAATATCAATTGCCATTTGGTCAGCAGAATTATCGTCAATTTTATCTGGTTCAACAATAACACGTACTTCACGACCAGCCTGAATAGCATATGTTTTGCCAACACCATCAAAGCTTGTAGCAATCTCTTCAAGTTTTTCGAGACGTTTAATGTAAGTTTCAAGTGATTCACGGCGAGCACCGGGACGAGCGCCGCTAATGCTATCAGCAGCTTGCACTAATACTGCTATTGGCGATTCCATTTCAATATCTTCATGATGAGAACCAATTGCATTGCATACTATTGGGTTTTCTTTGTATCTCTTCGAAATTTCAAAACCAACTAAAGCATGAGGACCTTCAGCTTCATCTACACATTTACCAATATCGTGAAGAAGAGCAGCACGTTTAGATAAATTCACGTCCAATCCAAGTTCAGCAGCCATAATTCCTGTAACACGAGCTACTTCTATTGAATGGCTTAGTAAATTTTGCCCATAGCTGCTTCTATACTTCATTTTGCCAACAAGCCGAGTTAACTCTTTATGCATTTGCTTAATGCTCAATTCCAGAATCACATTTTCGCCAACCTGTAAAATTTCTTCTTCAAGTTCTTTACGAGTTTTTTCAACAACTTCTTCGATTCTTGCAGGGTGAATTCTTCCATCCAGCATTAATTTTTCCAAAGCTTTCTTAGCAACTTCACGTCTGAAAGGATCAAAACCGGATATTACTACTGCTTCCGGAGTATCATCAATTATCAAATCAATACCTGTTGCAGATTCGAAAGCACGGATATTGCGACCTTCACGACCGATAATTCTTCCTTTCATTTCATCGCTGTCTAAGTTTACAACTGAAACAGTAGATTCTATACTGTGGTCTGTAGCAGTTCTTTGAATTGCTTGAATTATGATACTTTGGGCTTCTTTTTCTGCTTTTTGCTTAGTTTCTTCACGAATCTGACGAATTTTATTCGCAGACTGTTCCTTAACTTCATTTATCAAACTATCGTACAGAACTTTTTTTGCTTCTTCTCTCGTTAATCCTGAAATTTCCTGCAATTTTTGAATCTGTTCTTGCTTTAATTTTTCAACATCAGAAGATTTTTTGGCAAGCTCTTCTTTTCCTTTTGCTAAATTTGATTCAGATTCATGAATATTTTTTTCACGTTTCAGAATCAAATCCATTCTGTTCTCAAGATTTTCTTCACGTTTTTTCAATTGACTTTCAGCATTAGAAATCTTTTGCATTCTCTGATGTCTATCCTGATCAAATTCAGTTTTACGTTTATGCCATTCTTCTTTTACTTCAAGTAATTTTTCTTTCTTTATATGTTCAGATTGTTTATCTGCATCTGATAATATTCTTTTTGATTTATTTTGAGCATCATCTAAAATTTTTACTGATGCTTTTTTTCCAACTGAGGTTGCAATCATGTAGCCTACAATAGATACTACTAATGCGATTGCTATTGGTATTAAGTAATTCATATATAATCCATGTATTAATTTAAAAACTTTGTTTGTTTACAAAAAAAAACTGCATTTCCATCGTAAAGTGCCCAAGAACAGATTCCGGCACGTGCGGGTAAGATAGCCTGACTATCGCTAGTTTCCATCTAAACACAAGGTTGAGGCCTGCTATTGATAACCAACGACTAAATCCCTGGTAAATTAAACTTATAGTTCTTGCAAATTGTTACGATAGAAATGCAGCAAAAATTCTGCAGAATATGGAGGATTATTCAATTAATTTTTCTAATTCTTCATTAACATAAGAATCTATTTTCTCAATTTCTTGTAATAAAACTTTTTCTTTTTCCTCAAATAATTGATCTAATGATTCTTTTTCTTCCGCTAAGTTTAGTGCAGTAAGCATTAAAGCAATTTCACGGTTACTTGCAGACTGACTTACATTTTTAATTGAATTAAATTTTTCATTTACCAATGATGCTGCTTTTTCTGTTAATTCTTTATTATTACCAACCAACTTATAAGATTGACCACCTATTTCAAAATTAATTGTCTCTTGCATATTCTTATCGTAAATATATAAAACGAATTAATAAATATTTATTTATTCGCTATAACTAAATTATTCCTTTGTCTATTAAAAACTTCTTTAAATCTAATAACTTACTTTTAATTTTATTATTTGTTAAATTAACTTCCTCTTTGTTTTGTTCAACTAATTTTTCGAATTTTGCTATCTCCTCTATTTTTAAAATTAACGAATTTTCCAATATTACCAATTTATTTTCAAATATTTTTTGATTTTTTCGTTGATTAGCCAGCTGTATTTCCAGTAATGTAATTTTTTCTGAAGAATCATCTTCATCCCCAAAATTCAATGGCAAAAGTCCGCTTTTAGTATTAAGAATTTCATTTTTGAATTTTGTGTTCAGCAGAGTTAATTCTTCAATTTTCTTGTTAAGTTTATCATTTTCTTTTTTGAAGTGCTCTAATTCAATATTTTCAGTATCAAACAAAGTTACATTAGATTTTTTCTTATCTTCAATCTGTTTTGCTAATTTTCTATTTTCAATTTTAATCTTCGTTAACTCTGTTTCGAGAATTTCTTTTTCATTTCTCAAATCATCGAATTCTTCAGTTTTCTGTTTGAAAAGAGAATAATCATTCTGTTCTTTGGATTCATATTTTATTAATTCTTCTTGTAAAGATTTTAAAGAACTAGTCTTTTCATTCAAAGAATTTTCAAATTCATTAATTATCCATATTTTCTCGGATAATTCCTGTTCTTTTTGTTCAACTTGTTCAATTAATTGTTTGTTATCTCTTTCTAATGTTTCAATCTTAATTTCAGATAATGATGATTCTTCTATCTTCTTTTGATTTATATTTACTTGCGATTTTAGGTCAGATATAATATTATTCTTAGATAATAGTTCCATCTGCTTTTCAGATAATTGACTACGTATGTTTTGTAATTCAATTAAGGAGTTTTGTAATTCTGAATTTTCTTCAATTATTTTTTTATAATTTGAAGAATCCAAAGAATCTTCAGTTAATTTTTGTAATTCTGAAATTTCTGATCTGAGAATTTCATTATGTTTCTGCAAATCATCTCTTTCCTGTAATATTACATTGTATTTGTCAAGTTCAATCCAGTCCTGTAAATGCACATGACCGGCTTCAGATAATTTTCGGGATAATTCCTTATTTTGTTCTACCTGGAAATGAACCTGCCTTAATAGTTTTCTGGTAATTTCCCAAAATTTTTCTAAAGCTATTTGAACATTTGGACTATATATTTGCGAATTTGTTTCTAAATCAGGCATTTCAACCTATTTTCAATAATTAAAAGAGTTAAGGTAAATTAACTAAGAAATAATTTCTATGTAAATTTAGAAATGTAAATTAATAAATTTTAGTGAATAATCGAAAATAATTTATATTTTTTTTTAAAACTAAAATTTTCTGACTTGAGCATTAAATTTATTTTCAATCCTCTCTATCATTTTATTAATTATAGGTTCAATTTCTTCATCTGTCAAGGTCTTTGTATCAGAAGAGAATTTTAGATTGAATGCCAGACTCTTTTTACCTTCTCCCAATTGTTTGCCTTGATATAAGTCAAACAAATTAAGTTCAGTAAGGAAATTTCCTCCCAAATTCTTGAGTTCGGAAAGAATTTCTCCTGCCTGAACTGTTTCATCCATAACGAAGGCAACATCACGTAAAGCAGGTGGGAATTGTGATATTTTATTATACTTTGGCTCTGCAATTATTAATTGTTTCAATTTTTCAAAGTCTATAATTGCAATAAACAAGGATTTATCAATATCGTACATTTTCGTCAACTCTTTCGTGACTTCACCAAAATATCCAAAAACCTGTTTGTTAATTTTTAATTGTAATTTATTGGGAGAAAATCCCGGGATATTTTCTTCTGATTTAACAAATTTAAATTTATCAATTTTCAGAAATTCAATAAATTCCTGTACTGTACCTTTGAGGTCATAAAAATCAAATTCTCTGTTTGAAACAGCCCATTGCTTTGAATTAGCATTACCATAAAATGTAATAATCAAAACTTCTGATTCATAAATTCCTTCTACAAATGTATCATTATGATTTACTGTGTTGAATACTTTACCAATTTCGAAAAGCCGTAGCGAATTATTACCAACTCTAGTATTATTTGCAACTGTTTTTAATACTGATGGAATCATATTTGGTCTCAGAATTGACAATTCTTCACCCAGAGGATTTGCAATTTGAACTAATGATTCGGCAAATTTATTTGCCATTGAGGGTTCAATCATATTTTGAGTTAATATTTCATTGAATCCTTTATTGATGAAAAAGTTTTTTACTCTATTACGCAATTTTGGTGAAGCCAATTTTGCAGGTATTGGAGCTGAATTGGAATCAATTTGAGAAACAAATTCAGGGACGATATTATCATATCCAAAGAGTATAGCTACTTCTTCAATTACATCAATTTCAGTTTCTATATCATTTCTAAAGCTAGGTGGAATAACTTCCAGAGTATCTTTTTGGATTTCAACTTCAAAATACAACCTCTTGAGCAAGTCCCCAGCTTCTTCAATTGAAAAACTATGACCTATTACTTTATTAATTGTATCAATTTTTACTAATATTTTCTGTTTAGAAATTTTGTTCGGATATTCATCAATTATTCCGGAAACTACTGTACCGCCTCCAAGTTCAGCAATCAACTGTGCAGCTCGATTTGCAGCATAAACAACGTTGTCGATATCAACGCCTCTTTCAAATCTATATGATGCTTCGCTTTGAATTCCAAGTTTTTTTGCAGTACGTCTTACTGATTTTGGAGCAAAAAATGCTGATTCTAAAAGTACATTCTTTGTGGAATCTGTAATTTCAGAATTTTCTCCTCCCATCACTCCTGCAACTGCAATTGGGTTCTCGGCATCACAAATCATCAACATTTCAGAATCTAAAGTTCTAACTTTACTGTCTAGTGTTGTGAATTTTTCTCCTTCATTTGCAGTTCTGATTATGATTTCTTTTCCGGCAATTTTGTCATAATCAAATGCGTGAAGGGGTTGATTTACTTCCATCAATACTAAATTTGTAACATCCACAACATTATTGATTGGTCGTAATCCAACTTCATTTAATCTTTTTTTCAACCAATCTGGAGATTCATCAATTTTCACATTTTTAATTAATCTGGCAATATAGCGAGGATTCTTTTCATTATCCTGAATAGTAATTTTAATTTGATCTTCAATTTTTTCAGAATCTTCATCAATTAATATTTCAGGAATAGTTAGAGGAATTTGATAATAAGCTGCTAATTCTCTTGCAATACCAAGATGAGACAAACAGTCCCCACGATTTGGAGTAATGGATATTTCGAAGATTATATCATTTTCTTGTAAATAGTCACCCAAAGGCATTCCTAATTGTGCATCTTCAGGTAATACCCAAATTCCTGAATGGTCTTCTTCAATTCCAAGTTCGAATTTTGAGCAAATCATGCCATTGGATTCAACTCCACGTATTTTTCTTTTTTCCAGAGTGAACCCTAATGCCGGAACAACTGCTCCTGCAGTACCTAACACTACTTTTTGTCCGACAGCGACATTAGGTGCACCACAAATCACTTTATGAATTTCTTCAGTTCCGATTGTAACTTCACAATAATGCAAATGGTCAGAACCTTCCACTTCTTCGCTCTTTTCTACTTTACCAACGTAAAATTTATCAAATTTTGCTTTATTATCATATATTTTTTCTACTTCAATACCTAAATCTGTTAAGACTCTGTCTATTTCTTCAGGTCGAACATCAAGATTCACAAATTCTTTAAGCCAGTTATACGATATTTTCATTTTCAAATCCTAATTTTTACTAATAAAAACTACATAATTCTGTATATTTTCATTTTTACAGAAGTTCAAAATTAATCATTTTATTTATTTTTTTCAACATTTAATTATTTAAAGATTAATAATTAAGTATATTCGTTAAATTTAATTAATATTCACTAAATATGAAATTCAATATGAAATTTTTAAAGTACATATTATTTATTTCTATAATTGCTGCTAATTATGTTTTTGCTCAAACTCAAAATGAAGTTTTCGAGAAATTAAAATCTGGACTGAATGAAATTAATGCTATTTCCTTTGATTTCAACTCTATTTCAGAAATTGATTATTCCGGTACAATTCTTGCCACTAAAGATGATAAATATAAGTTGCAAATTAAGGATAGAACAATAGTTTGTGATGGGACTTCAATTTACAATTATTCTAAATCAGAAAAACAAATATTGATTTCAAAATTAAAAAGAAATACTACACATTCTATTGTTAACTTATTTTTCGATATTACTACAAATTTCACTCCGGTAAATTTGAAAATTGATAAGAAATCAAAACAAAATTATTTTGTACTAAAATTAAATTCAACTCAAAATAAAGATGATTACATAATTCTCGATATTGATAAGTTGTATAATATTCAAAAAGTTAATTTCCAAATTCAAAATAATTCCGGAACTTACCAAATTTCAAATCTTAAGAAAAATCCCAAAATAACACCTAATTCTTTTGAATTAGAAAAACCAAATGGAACAGACATAATTGATTTAAGATAAAACTCCCATTTATATTGAGATTGATTTTTTTTGATTAATTTGTATTTTTTAAATAACATATTTAGATAAAAGTTCGTATTAAAAAGAAAATTTCATATTTTAAATAAATTCAGGGTCTTTTATGAAAAAATACATTTACTTTATTTCTTTGTGCATATTTGCATTTTTTGCAATAATTTCACAATCGAATGCTATTGCAACAAAGAGAGTTTTGGTAGAAGAGTTTACAGGGGCTTGGTGTCAATTCTGCCCGGATGGAGCGGTTAAACTTGATGAACTCGAAAAACAATACCCCGGGAAAATCATTGGAGTAAAATTCCATAATGGTGACAAAATGGCCATTAAGGAAACTGACACTGTTGGAGCTGCTCTTGGTTTAACCGGATACCCTACAGGAAACGTCGATAGAACAGTTTTTAATGTAGGGGGAACAAATAAAATTATGATGGACAGAGGTTATTGGAAATCAGCAGCAGAAAATGTTATGAATACTGCCGGGATTGCTGATATTTCTTTACAATGGAGTTACAATCCAACAACAAATAAAATTACAGCCGATATTTCTTCAAAATTTGACGAAGCTGTTTCTGATGAAATTCGATTTAATATTTATATTGTTGAAGATAAATGCACTGGAACAGGAACCGGCTGGGATCAAGTCAATTATTATAATACAGTTTCTGGTCATCCTTGTTACGGTTTAGGAAATCCAATTGTAGGTTATGTTCATGATGAAACAGTGCGAGCATTAATGGGTGGTTGCTTTGGGCAAGCAAATTCTATACAAGGGCCTGTATCGGCAGGAAGTGTTTCTACATATAAGTTTGAAATGGCAAAAGCATCAAGTTGGAATATTGATAATATCCGCTTGATTGGAGTTGTTCAATACTATAGTGCATCTGACGCAAGCAAAATTAAGATTATGAACGCTGTAGAAGGTACTAAGGTTTCATCAAAAACTAAAATGACAGTTACCGGTGATCAATTATTCGTGTCGCCTGTAAACAACACTAATACAGTCACAATTAAACTTGAAAATACGAACACAAGTGTAAAAGAATATACTATAAATTTGGAGAAAGCAGCAGGAACAACCTGGAAAGCTTCTATTGAGCCAAATGAATACGTAATTAGCATTCCGGCAGCACAATCATATACCTTTACTTTGAATTTAGAAGCCACTTCTACAGGTTATGGTGAAGCAAATTTAACCATAAATGAAGAAGATGGAATGAAATTCTATGTGACAAACAGAGGTTATTCCGATGATTTAGATTTAGTTCAAGTGATGTTGGATCCCAAAAATGATGCAGCAGGATTAGGAAATTTGATTAAATCATTCCCCGAATATGATAGATTGCAAAATGTTAGTTATAGTGATTTCAATCAAATATATTCCAAGTTTACTAATTTGGGATTAGTAGTCTATAATTCAGGAGATGAAGGTTTTCTTTCAGCTACTGAAAACAGTGTTGTTATGTCCCTAATAAACAAAAAAGTCAATTTGTTGTTTACTGGTACACAAATATTTTATTCCTTCAACCAATATGCACAGACTATTTCCGGCATGCTTGGATTCCGTTGGAATGGTGTTTGCTTCCAAGGACAATCGTCCGGTTCAATCAATATTGCCGGTATTTCAGCAGATCCGGTTTCAGATGGTTTATCTTCACAATATAATTTAATAAAATATCTTTTACACAAAGCTGCTATTACTGACCCATCGGTATGTTCAAAGATTATTACTTTACAAGGAAATGTAGATACAGTTTTGGCAGTTAAGTCACAATTGACTAATTCTCGTGCTGTGTGTTTAGGTATTCAACCAATGAGTATTTCAAATACTACTCAAAGAAATAATTTGGTTTATAATGCCTTGAAATGGGTATTCCAAACTTTACCATCTAATATTCCCGAAATTTATACTCCAACCGGTATAAGTTTTGGTGAAGTTGATGTTGAAAAATCATTAGAAAAGAATTTAACAATTCAAAATACAGGAAAAGCTGATTTAGAAATTGACAATATCAATATTACTAATAATGATGATGGTGCGTTTGTTATCGTTGATTATGGTTTATCGAAAATTGCTCCTGGAGCATCAACTGATGTAATTATCAAATTTGCTCCTTCAACTACTAAATTTTACAATGCTTCTACAGTTGAAATTTCATCTAATGATCCTTTGAAGAAAAAAGCAGTTGTATCATTAACCGGAAAAGGTGCTCCTGCAAACAGCATTCAGGATCTATCCAATGTTAATTTCAATGTTTCACCAAATCCAGTAAGTTTAATGGGTACAGTAAAATT
>MHAC01000020.1:20180-30911 GCA_001804565.1 Ignavibacteria bacterium GWF2_33_9
ATTTGAATGGTAAAGTTGTATTAAATCTTGGAAATAATCTCCAAATTGGTGAAAATTCAGTACAGTTTGATACTGATAAGTTTACTTCAGGAAATTATTTTATTACATTAACTGTTGATGGTGAAATTGTTACTCATAAATTCACAATAGTAAAATAATTACAAGTATTATTATAATTCAAAGGCCGTTCTTTTGAGCGGCCTTTTTCTTTTATTTGTTAATATTCAAAAAAATAATTGTAATTTTGTATTTTTACGAAGTGAAAAACGGCGTGTGGCGCAGCCCGGGTAGCGCACTACTTTGGGGTAGTAGGGGTCGCTGGTTCAAATCCAGTCACGCCGACAATCAAATATTGGAAAAACTTTTACTAAAAGATTGAAATTTCAGTATTTTTCAATTATTTTTTTTTGTTGTTTGAGAAATAATTCGTAATTTTGTAGATTATATTTTAATTAGGTTTATATAAATGGTAACAAATCAGAGAAAAGCAGCACTCGTTGAAAGATTTGGAAAGGATACAAAAGATTCAGGCAAACCAGAAGTTCAAATTGCTATCCTTACAGAAAGAATTGCAGACCTTACTCGTCACTTGGAAAGACATCCAAAAGATTTCCATACTAGACGTGGCATGATTATGCTTGTAGCTAAAAGACGTAAACTTTTAGATTATCTCACTTCAAGAAATATTGAAGCATATCGTACAATTATCAAAGAATTGTCATTACGTAAGTAATTTTTTGAATTGATAAATTATTAAGAAAGAACTTCTTTCAAGGAAGTTCTTTTTTTATTTTGTTCTTACAGAAAAGAATAATATTACAGACAATACTGAAGCCGACACAACTATTGCTGGTTCAAGGATTTCATCAATCCAGCTTGATTTTTCAGGTGGAAATTTCCCTTTTGTAATTGGTAAGGTTACATCTTCAATGTAAGATATATCTTCTGAATTCAAATAATCAGAAAAATTATTTTGGTAATTTTCGAATTTGCTAAGTTCCCCACTTTTCTCTTCAATAATGCAATTAGGATGAAAATCAATAGTTCTTAATATATTGCCACTTGATGAATTTTGATAAATAATATTAAATTCATTCAACGCAATTTTCAAATTTAAAACATTTATTTTAGTTGATTTTGTGAAGACTTTGATATTCTGTATAATTAATTCATCGGTTATCCGGTTTGCAAAGTATTCAGGAAGATTTTCTGAAAATTTTAGTACAATTTCGGAATTTCCATTTTCTTGTAATTGTGCTGCAAGTTTTAGGGAATAATCAACAAGAAAAGAATCAATGATTTCTTTATTGGTATTAATTGCAAAAGAAAAACTGTTGATTGCAATAAGAGATATTAAAAGAATTAGTATTTTTTTCATTCTAAAAATTATATTTACTTTTAATATCTTCTAATATTGAAATGAGTTCAGTTTCGTGTTCATAAGCATTAGGATTAATCCTCAAATATCTATGATTAATAATTTTGAGTTTAATCAGTCTAACAGTTTTTTTCTTATTTATCTTGTCAAAGACAAAATAAATTTTTAAAACTTTCTCCCAGAGAATAGTCTTCGAATGGTTTCTAAATGAGATTGTTATACCTTCATCATTAATTGACAACTTTTTTCTTCGGAAAATTTGATATAGTAAAGTTAGTGAAGTAAGAATCACAAAGAGAATCATTAAGAAGATTAAAGGTTGATAAATTAATTTTGAGCTTTTGACACCGGCAAAAAACTCTTCAATCAAAATTGCAATACTCAATACCATTGCATATAAACTTAATGCTTTCCAGTAAAAATCCAACCGAAAAGAGAATTGCTTTTGATATTTATTATGTTCAGTATTTTCCATAAATGCAAATTAGAAAAATCGAATTAAATTTCAAAATTATTTATGATTTTTTTTTATATTAGAATCTGTTTCAAGGAATTCGACTATAGAATTTGCAATAAAAGAACCTGCTTCAGGTTTTGCAAATCGTCTTATGCAAATTTCCATTTCTTTAGTTTTAGCAGTATTATTGAGCAAATCCAGAATTGTTGGTAATAACGAAACCTGAATGGTTGATTGTTCAACAACAATTGAAGCTCCATTTTTCTCAAAAAATCTTGCATTATATTCCTGCTCTTTATTAATACCTATTTGCAAAGGAATTAAAATGGAAGGTTTACCGGCAATTGCCAATTCACTCATTGTTGATGCTCCAGCACGGGAAACAATCAAATCAGCTGCAGAGTATGCAGTAACCATATCCTCAATAAAAGTTGAAGCAACTATATTTGGATTATTTTCAAAATTGTTTCCGGTATAGGTTGACCCGGTTTGCCAATATAATTGGATATTATTTGCCTCTAATTCAGGTATAATTTTTTCAATTGTATCATTAATTGCTTTTGAACCTAAACTTCCACCAAACACAAATACTAATTTTTTTTCAGGATTAAAACCTAATTTCAATTTAGCATCACTTTGTGAAATAACATTAGAAATCAAATTCCTGACGGGGTTCCCGGCATATACGATTTTTTTTAATGTCTTATTTTCGAAAAACTTTTCTGTTTCTGGAAAGGAAGTAAATAAAACATCAGATTTTGCGGCTAACATTGAAATTGATTTGCCAGGATTAAAGTTTGATTCCAACAAAAAAACAGGAATTCCCATTTTATAAGCAGCAACACAAGGTGCATAGCTAATATAGCAGCCTGTTGCAATAACAGCAGAGATTTTTTCTCTTTTAATTAACTTTTTCAATTTAATTTCACTTTGCAGTATCTTAAAAGGAATGAGTAAGTTTTTCAAAGAAAAAATTTTCCTTAAGCCTTCAACTTCAATGGGGAAGAAAGGATAGCCAAGTTTTTGCACGACTTTTCCTTCAATTTTATCTGTTCTTCCAGTAAAATAAAATGAAAACTCTTCAGAAATTTTAGATAATTCTTCAACGACAGCTATTGCAGGGAATAAATGCCCCCCAGTTCCTCCGGCAGCAATCAGGAAATTATACTTTTTCATAAATAATGTGTAAAATTAAATGATATATTAATTAAATTGCACTTTTTTACAAAATGACGAAAACAATTAAAAATTTATTTCTTTTTTTTCGTTTATATATCTTTAAGAATAAATATTCTGGGGTATTTTATGTACAAATCTTTTGTTTTTATATTTGCTTTCTTCTTAACAATTGCTGCTTATGCACAGCCAAAAATAGAAATTGAAGGAGGTACTACTTTCGATTGGGGAAAATCTAATCCTGCAAAATCCCCACTCAAAACAACAATTAAAATTAAAAATGTTGGTAATGAAATATTAAAAATCAAAGAAGTAAAGCCCGGTTGTGGCTGCACAAATGCACCACTCGATAAATACGATATCCAACCAAACGATTTCGCATCAATGGAGGTTTCACTTAATATTACTTCCTATACCGGTGATATTACAAAATCAATAAGAATTTCTTCTAATGACCCTCAAAACGGTGATACTTATGTTTTCCTTAAAACAAATGTCTTTCGCCCATTAATTGCTGAGCCATCAGTTTATTTAGGTAAAAGCATCATCAATATTAATGAAGAAGTTACTTTTGAATTTAAACTCAAAAATCAGACTGATAAACCAATTAAAATTTTAAGTTATGATATTTCACCTGAGGAAGCAGTTTCTTCAATTATGAAGAATGAAATTGTAGCACCTAATAGCAGCAAAGCATTCACAATTAAAGCTACATCCAAAACTGTTGGTAGATTGAATGGTCAGCTTAAGATTCATACAGATATTAAAGATGTACCTGATATGACAATTTATTTCTATGGAAATGTTGTCACAGATGAAGGTAATAGAATTCCAAGATAGCATAAGATAAATGCTCAAAGTTTCAATAATAACTATTGGAGATGAAGTCCGCATTGGACAAGTTGTAAACACAAATGCAGCTTGGATAGCCAAAGAAATCACTCAACTTGGCGCTTTCATCTCCAATCATATTACAATTGGTGATGATTTTGATTTAATGTTGTCAACACTTAAATCAGAAATCAATAAAAACGATATTATCATCACCACGGGAGGACTTGGTCCCACTCATGATGACATCACAAAGCCGGTTCTCCTCAAGTACTTCAATGATGAAATTATATTCGACCAAAATTCTTTTCAAAATATAAAAAAATTATTTAATAGTCGTGGAAGACCAATCACCGATAGGAATAAACTCCAAGCTTATATTCCCTCTAAATCAATCCCATTGCTAAATCAGTTGGGCACAGCACCTGGTTTGATGTATAAACTTCCGGATGATAAACTTCTTTTCGTTTTACCCGGTGTTCCTGCTGAAATGAAGTCTATTACTTCAAATTCAATTTTATCGATTATTGAAGCAAAAATTAAACAACAAAATCATAATGTAATACTTTATAAAACTCTCCATGTTGCAGGTATATTTGAATCATCACTTGCAGATTTAGTAGGTGATGTTGATGAGTTTCTGGAATTGTCGACTTTGGCATTCCTCCCAAGTTATGGTGGAATTCGTTTGAGAATTGGAACAGAGGCTGAAAACTTTGATATAGCACAAAAGGAAATAGATAGAATTACCGAAATTTTGTACAAAAAAGTCGGTCAATTTATTATTGGAGAAGATGAATTAGATTTAGCAACATTACTGTCTGAAAAATTAAAAAAAAGAAAATACACAGTTGCAGTTGCTGAATCGTGTACAGGCGGCGGTTTAGGATTTGAATTCACTAAAATCCCCGGTTCAAGCAGTTATTTTCTTGGTGGTGTAATATCTTATTCAAATTCAGTTAAAAATGAATTTCTCAATATTCCAAATAAAATTTTGGAACAATATTGTGCTGTCAGCAAGGAAACGGCTGAATTGATGGCTATGAATTGCAGATTAAAATTCAATTCTGATTATTCATTATCAATTACAGGTATAGCAGGTCCGGATGGAGGTTCAGAAGATAAACCTGTCGGTACTGTATGGATTGGCATCTCCGATAAGGAACAAACCACAGCAAAATTATTTCATTTTGGTAATGACAGAGATCTCATTAGAGAACGTTCTATTCAAACTGCCTTATTAATGCTATTTGATTTAATCAAGTAATTCCCTAATCTAATTCTAATTTTAAACTTTTTTCTAAAAAATCATTGAAGGTTTTCTTTTTTGAATTAATTTTATAATTCTTAATAATAATAATTTCAAAAACAAAAATAAAAGGTCTAAAATGAGTACAGTAATTTTATCAGCCTCAAGAACACCAATCGGTTCTTATCTTGGAACTCTTTCAAATTTTTCAGCACCACAACTCGGCGCTGCTACAATCAAAGAATCAGTAGCAAGAGCAGGTGTCGCTCCAGAGGATATAAATGAAGTTATAATGGGTAATGTGCTGCAAGGTGGTGTAGGACAAGCTCCTGCACGTCAAGCATCAATATTTGCCGGATTACCAAAAAGTGTTGAATGTATGACCATCAACAAAGTATGTGGCAGTGGATTGAAAGCGGTTATGTTGGCAGATCAAGCAATTAAAGCAGGTGATGCAAATGTAATTGTTGCTGGTGGTATGGAATCAATGACTAATGCACCCTATTTCCTGAAAAAAGCTCGTTCCGGATTCAGAATGGGTCATGGGGAATTACTTGATATGATGATTCACGATGGTCTTTGGGATGTTTACAAAGATATTCATATGGGTAATGCGGGTGAACTTTGTGCTTCAACATTTAATCTTTCACGTGAAGAACAAGATGATTACGCAATTATGAGCTATGAACGTGCTTTAGATGCTATTAATAATGGTCATTTCAAAGATGAAATTGTACCTTTGGAATTAAGCTCCAGGGCAGGCACAACTGTTATAGATACAGACGAAGAACCCGGCAAAGTGAATTTTGGTAAGATTCGTTCACTTAAAACAGTGTTCAAAGCAGACGGCTCAGTTACCGCTGCCAATGCTTCTTCGATTAATGATGGTGCATCTTCCTTAGTTGTAGCATCCGAAGAATATGCTGCTGCAAAAGGATTAAAACCGATTGCCAAAGTACTTGGTCATGTGTCTTATGCTCAGGAACCCGAATGGTTCACCACTGCTCCGGCTTTTGCTATACAAAAACTTTTAGATAAAGTTGGAATGAAAGTGGAAGATATTGACTTATTCGAAGTAAACGAAGCTTTTGCAGTTGTTTCTATGATTACAGCTAAGAAATTGAACATACCTTATGAAAAAATGAATGTATGCGGTGGAGCAGTCTCTTTAGGTCATCCAATTGGAGCAAGCGGAGCAAGAATCCTCACTACCCTTCTCTATTCATTGAAAAGATTAGGAAAAAAATATGGCATTGCATCGCTTTGCATTGGTGGTGGTGAAGCAAATGCATTGCTCGTAGAAATGATATAAATAAAAATTGTGATTTTGAATAAAAAAAAAGCGAAGAAATCTTCGCTTTTTTTGTAATTCAAATTGTAAGCATTATAAAGAAGATTCAATTGCTTTAGCTAGCTTTTGTTCCAAATCACCCTGAACACCAACTTCAGCTAAGATTATCTTCCCATTTTTATCAATAACATATAAAGAAGGAATTCCTGTAACCTTGTAATTTTCGGCTACTTTATCACCCTTCAAAAGCAAACCGTAAGTATATTTATTTTCCTTCATAAATTTAGATGCATCTGATTTCTCCCAAGTATTCACACCATATACCAAAACATTTTTGGATTTGTATTTGTCGTGAATTTTCTGAATTGTTGGCATTACTATTTTACAAGGATTGCACCAAGTTGCCCAGAAATCAAGCACAACGACTTTGCCTTTAAGACTATTAAGAGATACTTTATTTCCATTAGCATCCAACAAAGCCCAATCAGGAGCTTGTGAGCCTACTTGCAATAATCCATTGTCCTGAACTTCAGCTCCGGCATTATCACCATGAGGATTATCCATACCTCCCATTTCTCCTTCCATTGTGTGCATGGAATCCAAATCAGTGAATTTATAATTAACTATATCCATTGGCTGAGTGAATAAATTCGCAGGAATTTTTTCGTCTAATTTTACATTGGAAATATAAATTTGAATATTTTGAACAACTTTTTTAGATTTATCTTCAATCTTTGAAGTATATTTTTTCATTAATTTATCCTCTGCTGAGAAAAAATAATGATTTTCAACAGTATAGTCCATATGGCCATCAGCAGACTGTGATACTTCATAAAATTTTTCGCCATTGATTTCTGTTTCACCAATATATTTGAAATGTTCTGAGCTTTTGCGAATACCTGCAGTATCAAGAGTATTATCAATTATCATATAGAAGCTTTGTGTCATTTCAGAAGCTAATTTGGAAGCCATGCTCATATCATCAGAAGCAGAAAGTGATTTTTGCTGTTCATCTTTTACAATAAAAGTTTTACCGTCAAAAGTAATTACTGTACCACCATTTTCTTCAATTCTGTATAAAATTTGAGAATCTTCTTCATCACCGGCTTTAGCAGCGAATACTTTTGTAGAAAATTCTTGTTCTTCACCTTTAATAAGGTTATTATATGTAATTGTAAATTCTGCTGATTTCACTTTATTTGCTGCAAAGTCTGAATCAAAAAATAATTGAAGCGAATCTTGTTTGCTACTACATGATGCAAAACCAATTCCAATCAACGCAATTAAGAATAGTTGACTTAATTTTTTCATTTGCGTATTTTCCTTTTAAATTTAAAAAATATATAAAAAACAAAATTACGAATATTTCAAATAATACCTATTAGATTATATTAAAGAAAAATTGTAATTACAGAATATTTTATTCATTCATTGAAGTTAGGATAGATAGTGCTTTGATTGCAGCAGTTTCAGTCCTTAATCTTCTAGGTCCTAAATACCATTTTTGCAAATTTGGAATAATTCCGAACTGATCTAATTCATCCTGATGAAATCCACCTTCCGGACCGACTAAAATAAGCGTATCCCCTTCTATTCTTGTATTTAAAGGTTTTTCGCCATTTTCGTCAAGCAAAATAATATACTTAAACTTATTGAAAATTTCTTCTTTAAGATTTAAATCAAATATAGGAGTGAGTTTTAGTAAGTTTGCTCTGCGTGATTGTTTCATAGCAGAAACTGCAATTTTGTTTAGTCTTATAAGGTCAATTTTATTTGTTTGAGAGTATTGACAAATGGGAATAAAAACTTCCACAGCACCTAATTCTGTGGCTTTCTCTACAATTGTTTCCAAGCGGTCTTTATGATGCAAATTACAAACCCAGAGAGAAAAATTAAACTTGATTTCTCCATAATTCTCATATAATTCCTTAACTTCCAGAGATGGATTCCAATTTTTATCATAAGAGACTCTACAAAGAGCTACCAGTCCTTTTCCGTTTGTAACTAGTATTTCCTCTCCGTTTTTAATTCGCAATGCCTTTAAATGCTTTTGTTCCTGTCCGGGAACAGTTGGAGTTAAATCTCCTATCGAAAAATCTTCTAAATATAAACATTCCATTTTAATTAATCTATTTTTTAATCGAAAATCATTAAAATTATAATAAAATAAAGTATTTTCGTAAATATTTATTTGTTTATTTTGTGAATTTTCGTAAATTTGAATTCTGTAAAAAAACAATATTAATAAATTTCAATCATTAAATCAATAAGGATAACAATGACAAAAGCAGAAATTGTAGATGAAATTTCAAAAGAAACCGGTCTAACCAAGATCGAAACAAAAGCTGTTGTTGATGGAGTACTTTCTACAATCATTAATGCAGTATCAAGCGGCAAAAGAATTGAACTCCGTGGATTTGGTGTTTTCAAATCAAAAGTAAGAAAACCAAGAATGGCACGTAATCCAAAAACTGGTGCTTCAGTTCCATTGGAACAAAGATCAGTTCCTGTTTTCAAGCCTTCACCTGATTTCTTGAAAAAAGTTAATGATAACGTTAATTAATTTCTAATCAGATTATTGTTAAACTAGTTAATGGAGTTATACTATGCCTTGCGGTAAAAAGAGAAAACGCCATAAAATGGCCACTCATAAAAGAAAGAAAAGATTGCGTAAGAATAGACATAAAAAAAGGAAATAACTTTTTTATAAGATGAAAAAGTTTCCTGAAAATTTTGACTATTCTTTGATTAGAACTGAAGAAAGAATCAATAAAATCAGACAGGTGCTGGAAAAGCGTCGGTCTGATTTTTCTTTAGTTTTGGAAAATGTTCACGATCCCCACAATCTATCAGCGGTCCTTCGCTCTTGCGATGCTGTTGGTGTTTTCGAGGTATGCTTCCTGTATCATTCAGGACAAGAATTACCTAAATTAGCTGAATCAAGCAGCGCTTCTGCCCGGAAGTGGATAAATCATAAGATTTTTAATGATGTGGACAGTTGTTACTCATACTTGCGTGATGCAGGAAAGAAAATCTACACAACCCACATGGCTCAGGATTCACAAGACTTGTACAATATGGACTTAACTCAGCCAATTGCTCTTGTATTTGGTAATGAACATGCAGGAGTTTCTGAGGAAGCATTTACAAAAGCTGACGGGAACTTTTTAATTCCGCAGGTTGGGATGGTACAAAGCTTGAACATCTCTGTTGCAGCAGCAGTTACCTTATTTGAAGTTTTCAGACAAAAACGAAATGCAGGTCAATACAACAGTCCGGATTTTTCTCATGCTGAGTATGACCAGCATCTACAAGATTGGCTCAGCCGTTAGATTATTGTTTTTTAAGTGCTTCCAGCAACAATTCTTCCGTTTTCAGGGGATATGTAATATTATTTGCAATATTCCAATCCAAAGTATCGATTAAAGAGTAATACGGTGTACCGTTACGCAAATAAATTATGGCAGGAAGTTCATTAAGAGTAAATAATCCTTCGTAAGGATGATGGTTTGCACGAGCTGTCATTGCATAAAGTTCATAAACATTTGTATCCAATCCCAAATCTCTGAATATTTTAATTATATAAGTAAAACTTTTTTCAGTTGTTGGGCATGAACAAGCTGCCCTTGAAAAAATCAGGAAACGGTCACGGTTTGGATCAAATCTTGCAGCAATTTCACTCATAACTGTTGTGTCGGCTTGATAAGTTTCCAATGCTTCCCAAATCCAAAGATATCCGGGTGTATTTGCCATCTCCTCAATCGTCATTGGAATAGCATCAGGTTCAACAGCATTATCCTGACAAGAATTTACTGCAAATAGAAAGAGTAAAATATATATTAAAAAAGATATTTTTTTCATTTCAGCTTAAATTTATTTCAACAAAAATTACAATTTCAAAATTACGAAATTTAGATCTAATCACGTTAAAGTGAAGATATTATAGAAGATAAAAAATAATTTAAAAAATATTTCAAATTTATACATCTTATTTAAGATAATTTTCGTAATTTTGAAGTCTATTGATTTTGCAAAAACAAAATATAAGGCTCGGTAGCTCAGCTGGTAGAGCATTAGACTTTTAATCTAAGGGTCGTGGGTTCGATCCCCGCCCGAGTCACACAACACAACTCAAAAGTCCCTTTCAGACTATATCTTCTGGAAGGGATTTTTTTATTATATTTACTTTTTTCTATTAATTTTACATCTTTACATAATATTTTCAAAGTTAAATGAGAACTTCATATTTGATATAAATACCTAGTTTGTGTGTTTTCCTATTAGTAAAAGAAGTGTAAAGAGGTTAAAAGAGGTTAGAAATGAGCAAAGTAAAAGGGAGTAATGACTTT
>MHAC01000020.1:30929-49606 GCA_001804565.1 Ignavibacteria bacterium GWF2_33_9
ATTAAGTAAAAACTTCAATAGAACATTTACTAATCAAACATTTTCACTTTATCATCTAACTTACAACACAAAATTAACCAATTAGGCGACTGTATAGGTCGAATAATACTTTTCAGTAATTTATTTTGTTTTTTTTATTAAATTTTTACTTTAAAAAATTGATTCCTGCAAAATCCTTATTTTTGTATCTTTAGGATAATGGAAAAATAGAATGTTACAAGAATATTTTGCAAAATTTAGAAAAGGAATAGTTGGCATTGATGATTACATAGACACTCCTTTAGGTAAAAAGAAAATTGTATATGCGGATTGGACAGCAAGCGGCAGAAATTATGAACCCATTGAAAAATTCCTATTTGAAAAAATTTATCCTACAGTTGCAAATACTCATACTGAAACATCTGCTACCGGTGCTATAACAACACTAAGTTATCAATATGCACAAAAGATTATTAAAAAACATGTAAATGCCAATGAAAATGATGTAATAATCACAGCCGGAAGTGGCATGACTGAAGTTGTAAATAAATTCCAAAGAATTTTAGGAATAAGAATTCCCGAACAAGTTTCTGATTTTTGTAAAATTGAAGGTGATGACAAACCGGTGGTTTTTGTAACTCACATGGAACATCACTCAAACCATACTTCATGGTTAGTAACAACTGCAGATGTTGTACAGATAGAACCTGACGTTAACGGATTGGTTGATTTTGCTGATTTCGAAGCAAAAGTTGAAAAGTATAAATCCAGAAAATTAAAAAGTGCTGCAATTACAGGCTGCACAAATGTTACAGGAATTAGAACAGACTATTACCGTTTTGCTAAGATTATACACAAATATGGTGGTTATTGCTTTGTTGATTTCGCAGCATCAGCACCTTATGTTAAAATTGATATGCACCCCAAAAATGAAGATGATTATTTAGATGCGGTGTTTCTTTCTCCTCATAAGTTTCTTGGAGGTCCCGGTTCTGCAGGTGTAGTTATTTTCAACTCTGATTTGTATAAAATAAAAATTCCAGATAGAACTGGTGGTGGCACAGTAAAATGGACAAATCGCTGGAGTGAATATAGCTTTTTTAATGAAATTGAAATCCGTGAAGATGGCGGTACACCCGGTTTTATACAAACAATAAAAGCTGCTCTGGCAATTAAATTGAAAGAAAAAATGGGAATTGAAAACATACTAGCCCGTGAAGAGGAAATTCTTCATCAGTTTTTTCCGAAATTGAAGTCTATTAAAGGAATTAAGGTTCTTGCAGAAGATATCGAAAATAGATTACTAATCTTCTCCTTTCTCTTAAAAAATATTCATAATAATTTAGTTTGCAAAGTACTTAATGATTATTTTGGGATACAAGTCCGTGGAGGATGTTCCTGTGCAGGGACTTACGGACATTATTTATTTGATATTGATTATGAAACTTCTCATACAATTACTGATGAAATTGAAAGAGGCTATTTGGAAAATAAACCCGGCTGGGTAAGAGTTTCAATACATCCAACAACGACAGATGAAGAAGTAAATTTTATTTACGAATCCATCAAATTTGTGGCTGAAAATATTGAAGACATTTCAAAAGATTATATTTGCGATATAAATACTTATGAATTCCATCACAAAAATGGTGAAATCAAATTTCAAGATAAAGTTGAAGAATGGTTTAATTCATTTTAGATTACTGATAACCAAAAAAAAACCTCTTGCTAAAAAGCGAGAGGTTTTTCTTTTTTAGTATTAGTTATTTTATTTAACAATAGTGAACTTAATTATGTCTTGTTTGTCCTGTGATGTAAGCTTGATGAAATAAGAACCATTCATCATATTCATAGTATTGAAGTTGAGTAAGTGAGTTCCAGAATCCAAATTACCCTCCATAAATAATTCATCAACTTTATTCCCTAACAAATCATAAATACTGATTGTAGCATTTCGCAAATCACTGGTTAAGGAAAATGTAAGTGTTGCTGAATTACTTACAGGATTTGGATAAACTGTCATTCCAATTTCATTCTGAGAATTATCATTTACGATAGAAATAGGGTCAGACAGCTTAAATGTACCTTCACTCAAAACACTTCCGAATTCATTGAAAGTAATGAAATTTATTTCAGGGTCAACATCTGTAACACCGGAAATTGTAAGGAATATTGGTTTAACAACAGTACCAGGCAGAACCATCATTCCACTTTCAGGTATTGAAATCAAGTAAGTACCGTCGTCCTGTAATCTCGGCATTATTGTAACTCCGCTTTCATTTGATTGTGGAGGTCCGACTGCGAGTATTTCATAATCACCTACAGTATTAATGGAAACTGCTGCAATGTTTTCATCATACCCATTCTTATTATGCAAATAAATTGAATAGGTGGTAACACCACTTGGTTTTGTTCCCAAATCAACCCCCATAACGTCGGGACCTAATCCTGGTACAATAGCATAATAATGAACCGGATCTGAGTTTAAAATATCTTCAACACCTTCAATTGTATATTTGAATACAACGTAAACATCAAAGGTATTCATGGTTTCGTTGATAAATGAGAGTAAAATTTCACGAGTATCTCCAGGAGCTGCTTCAACGTCAATCGAAGCATTATGTCCATCAACCGTGCCGGGAGTCGTATTATAAATTACTGCATCGAAATTCACATCTGGAGCATAAAATTCTACACCTTTGATTGTGACAACATTCTCTGGGACATCAGGGCTGACAATCCAGAAAGAACCATTTGTTTTGGATTCCATAGCTAATGATGTTACTGAAGGAGGATCCGCCTGAATATAATTATCATTTCCTTTCATTTCAGGAATTTGATATTTTTGGAAATGTATATCACCTGTTGGATCCCAAGGTAATATTGCAGGTCTACGAACAATTGTATAGAATACTACTGTATCGCAAGTCAAACAATTGCAGTCAGTAAAACTATATCTTATACCAAATCTCAAAGTATCATAACAAAGTTTATTACCTGAAAATGGCGGGAATACCATGTGTAGTTTAAGTTGATTCATTTTGTTCCAATCAACACAAGGAGTTGCGGGTCCCCAAATTGCTTCACGACTGAAAAGTGTTAGCAATTGTGGTCCCGGATTTGGTGGAATAGTTAATGCACCACCGGTAATATCTCCAAATATTCTTTGCCAAGGTTGTGCAGATTGTCCGCATACTCTACGTAATTGTGCATTTACAATAGTTGCTGAAAACTTCTGAATTGGTGCAGGACCGGCACCAATGCTTTGGCTCATTCCAACGTAACCTGTTGCGCTATTCCATATTATCTTAGGATCTTTGATGATCTTAATAAAGTTATCACAGCAACCATGTTCAACTGGAGTAGTGTCACATTCAGGTAAATCAAGTATAATACTATCACGGCAGAAATCATTCCCGCATGTTACTGAATACTTAATTGTAAATGGATTTGCTCCGGAAGCATCAATATATGTCGTATTAAATGTCCAAGGCGTTGATGCAATTGTATAATTATTAGGAGCAAAACTACCATGCGGCGAAGAAACATTCAAGGTGCCAGGTGCACAACTATTGCCCGAAAGAGTTACTGAATATGTCCAATAGCCAGTATCCGGATTCTTTTCTAAACAATCGATTGTCACTTTTAATTCTTCAATACATGGTTTATTATCAACAGTATCAATTGTAATACATACCGGGGAAGATTCTAACTGACCTGCAAGAAGGTAATTTATTATATTACCTTGGATTAGGTGTTTAGACCAGCCACTTGCTGCAAAAGTATTGCAGGCATGAGTACCTTCTTTTGCTGTTGGATCTATCTTTCCAGTAAATTGATATTCTGCACCTGAAGTACCGACGGCAGTAGGACCAAAATAGAGTGCAAAATTCTTATCACCGGGTGAGATTCCTGTACCCCATGTTCCGGCTGAACCACAACCGATATTGAATGCTGCTCCCGGGATTCCTGTTGGGGCAAAATTATTTACATTGGCCAGTGATGTTGTTGTATTATTGAATATTGCAGGTGTTACCGGTATTGGTGTACCTGTTGGGGAAACATAAGAAATATTATACTGGCTTCCTCTTACGCCGCATAATTGCAAGATTTTATTATCACTCGGATTGAAATCCAATGGCAGTAAATCAGCAAAAGAAACGTGCGTTAATGCTGCTGTTCCTGATGAATTCATTTTCAATCTGAATACAACATTGGAACCGGCAGTAGTCAATAACGATGAAGAGAAAGTTGTATCGTTCGGCAACTTCACATCTTTTTGTATATTCATTCCTACAACACCGACAACAAGTACATTTTCAGTATTCGAAGTATAAGTTGAACTTCCCAATGAACCTCCTGCCAGGCTAAATTCATTTGGTACATTGCCCAATGCAGAAGTATCACGAACTTTTACGTCAAATTCAATATAATAATACGGAACACCTGAAGTACCATACATACCACAAGCATTGTAAAATATATTCTGACAAGAAGCAGGAATATTTGGTAATAAAGCCGTAACAGTATTCGTACCACTGTTGTATAACAAACTTACACCATTCCATACATCACCAGGATTTGGCGTAGGATTGCAATTTGGTGCATACCAAGTATTCAATACATAATATGATGGATTTCCAACATATTCCAGATTCGGATTTAGGACATCTGTAATTGTAGAACCTGTTAATGCTAATCCGCCAATATTCTGTACCCTTAATCTATATCTAAATATAGAACCCGGTGTATATGAAGTTTGTTTATTACATACTTCTTTCCATAAACATGGTTTGGCTGCCGGTGCATCAACAGTAAATGAAGTACAGTATGAAGGGTTTGGAATAATTGATGTTATCCAAGCACAATTTGTTATTACTGTATTTATTGGTGTTGAAGACGGTATTGTGAAATCAACATAAATATATGCACATTGTCCTGGAGCCAAAGTATCAGCAACATTCACCATGTTGCCAGTTAACGACACATTAAAACTGCTTGGATACACATATGATATTGAATACCCCGACAAAAGTGTTGGTAAAGTATCTATTGCAGTTATCGGCATTGTAACAGTACCACTGTTGCATAATGTAATCAAATATCTACCTGAACAGCCCGGTTGACGATTTGTATATACCCATTTTCCAATTGTAAAATTCTGTATTATTTCTTTCTTAACACAAGTAGATGCAGAAGTTTGGAAATTTGAACAAGGTTGAGTTGAATCACCCAAACTCCCGTTCAACGTAACAGAATTCGAAAGGAATGAACCAGATGGGAAAGTACCAACCGGATAGTATATCTTAAATTGACAACAAGCAGAATTATATGCAGGAAGTGCACTCATATTACCGACATTCCAGGTTATAATATTACCTGAAACTGTTGCTCCACAAGTTGAACTAATGAATTGTGCTCCTGCGGGTAAAGTATCAACAACAGTTCCACCCAATAAGTTTAATTGGCCTGTTGTTCCAACATCCTTATATACACAAATTTGATAAGTGACTGTATCGGAACCGGTTGCCCAAGGGCAATTTCCGCCAATCCAGGCTAAACCAACCGGATACTTATTAATATGCCAAGGATTAGAGCTTTGTGCAGTAGTCATTATATCATTCGTGCATATATTCAAATCCTTACCATTGAATAAAGCATATAAACATGCATGATTACGAACTGATGTACCGGGACAAGTAATCCCATTAGGAAAAGCAACTGTTATTGTGATTGAACTAGCACAAGAAACACCAATTGATGCATAGCTCACATTTATTGTACCACCCATTGAATTCACTGCTGGAGCCGTAACAGTAGGAGTGCTGCAACCGGATCCGACTGTATATCCAAGAAAAATAAGATTAGGAGGTAAAACATCAGTTATCATCACATTTGCTGCTCCAGCAGGAACAGAATAATAAATTGTATAACTGAATGGTTGTCCGGAAGCAATTACTGTATCACTCACCACTTTTTGCAAAATAAAACCATCCTGCGAAACAGTAGAAGTCCAGGATTGAGAAAAAGAATTTTGTGGAGTTATTAAAATGAGAGAAAGTAATAAAAAAATTCCGGAGAATATATTGAGGAAAATTTTGACCATAATACACCTTTATTTAGAATTATAGTCATTAATCGGATTAAACAAAAAGATATTTTATTTATTAAAAAAAACTTAGTCTAAACAAACATTTTCTTAAACATTATAAAAAAAATGCTTGTTTATAAAAAATTTGTTCAATGGTTGTAGAGACAGATTTTTCAAATCACGCAACTAGTTACTACTCTACTACATCGTGTTTCATTACACGCTGGACTACCATTTCTGTTAATGCAATCAAAATAGCCAAAATGATAAGGAAGTACCATAATTCTGTTCCTGTGCGAACTTTATTTATTTTTTCCTTCACTTCATCGAAATCTTCTACAAATGCTACAAAAGTATCCTCACCTAATTTTTGTTTAAGTAATGGTGGGATTTTATCATTATCCATGGTACTAAAATCCGATTCATCTTTGTTAATATTTACGGAAATTATTGCTACTTCTTTATTCTGTGAATTTTTTATCAAATAATTTCCTGGTACAAAGATTGGTGGTATATTCAAAATAGTTCCGGATGGTAAAGTTGGTGCAAAAATTGAAGTTTCTAATCCCTGTTCGTCAATAATTGTAAAATTCGAACCATCCGCAAATCTGGAAGGAATAAATAGTGTTCCCGGCTCACCAACTTCAATATTTGAGGAGAGTTCAGGCAGCATTGTAAGATAGAGAATACTGCGATACAGTATTATTGGAAATAACGAAGTTGTTTGTAGATTTGTCCAATTTGAAGTTGGTGCAACGCTCAAATAAAAGACTAATCCATTTTCAATCTGAATTTCGCTTAATAAATTTCCGGAAGTTGTTTCAATTAATGGCAAACCATTTTCGCAATACTCAATTTGGTATATCTTAACATTATCGGGACTCATATTTTGAGTCTCATCAAGAAAAACTCCCTGGAACAAAGGGTGCTGCTTCATAATATTCGATATAATACCCTTTTGATCTGCATCATTTTTTTGAAAAATTACTTTACCTAATTTTAATTTGGAAAATACATTATTAATGGATTCAGAATTATCTGATGCAATAAACATTACTCTTCCTGCATTTTTCAAGTAATTATCTAATTTTTCTGTTGAAATATTTTCATAAGTATCAATCAGTAACACATCAAATTGGTTCAAATCCAATGAATTGAAATCAATTGTTGAGAATAATTGTGCATTGCAGAATGCTTTACTTAATCCGATACCTAAGGCTGAATTAATGAAAGGATTAGGATTATCAGTAATGTAAGCCACTTTTGGTTCTGCCGGAACCATAATACCAAAATATCTATAGTTATCTTCTTCCAAAATATCACTTTCTAGTTCCAAACTACCTTTGATAACTTTATCCTGTTTCAGATTGGAAGAAATCGTAACATCCGAAATACCTTTTTTGTTCAAAGTAAATTTATTTTGTGCAACCTTTTCTTCACCTAAGTTCATTGAGACAAATGAGGAAGATTTAGATGCAGTTGAATGATTATGAATTTGAGCTTGTAAAATTAAAGGAGTATCAGTCTGGAAAATTCTCGTAACATATTTAATTGAATCAATTGAATTATTGCGGATGTCAATTTTGGAATTTTGGCCAATATTGAAAAAATAAAATGCAGAGCTTTGCATATTTATTTTACTGGTATCAAAGTTTTTAAAATTTATACTTTGATTATCGGAAATAATGAATACCTCCCTGTTTATATTCTTCGCATTATCAAATATATAAGGTAGAATTTTAATTTTTTCAGATAAATTTGCAACCTGATATCCAATATTAATTTTATTGACTTGTTCTGTTAATTTTTTTAGATTTGAAGAAAATTCCAAATTTAATGAATTATTAGTCTGAGACATTTCAACAATTGCAACTTCATCGCCTGTTTGTAATTGTTCCAGGATTTTTTTCGCTAATCTTTTTGCATAATTAAATCTATTGCCATATTCATCTGAAAAATCCATACTGGGACTATTATCAATGAAAATAACAGCACTTGTTTTGGAATAATTTTTAAAAAATGGTAAGGACCCTTTTATTATTGGTCTGGAAAAGGCACCTACTAAAAGTATAATTAATAAGGTACGTAATATTAACAGCAAAATCTGGCGTAATTTTATCCTTCGAATCTGAGATTTTTTCAATTCTTTAAGAAATTGCAAACTCGAAAACTCGATTTTCTTTATTCTTCTCAAATTCAAAAGATGCAGCAAAATTGGTATTGTTGCTGCAATTAAACCGAAAAGTACTCCAGGATTTACAAAATTCATATTTCCCTAATTTTAATTTGTTTTTTGACGAAAGAAACTATTCTTTTACTTTTTTCTTTCTGAAAATAAAAGCTATTACAAAGCCTATGACAATTGAAAATAAGGAAATTACTTCTCCCATTGCAAATTGAGGGTCATGATAGTACATTTTCACAATATGTTTACCCTCAGGCATTTCAATTCCTCTAAATGAATGATTCACCTGCAAGACTTCCACTTCTCTGCCGTCAATTTCACATTTCCAATTAGGATAATAAATTTCGGAAAAAACCATTATACAAGGTTTGGAAACATTCACATTATATTCCATCAAATTTGCAATATACTCCTTCACATCAACTTTACCTGAAAAGTTCGAATCAATTGAATTATATTTTTGCAAATCAATAGCATTGTTTTGCAAGATTACTTCTTTGGAATAATCAATATTGTTTTCAAGCATATATTCTCTTGATTCTTCAAGAGGTACGTATATAGCTTTTTGAGCAAAATATGCAGGTCCTAACGGATTAGGAGTTTCATAAAACTCGACATTAGTCTCTGTTTCATTTAATCTTATATCATATCTGATATTCATAGTTTCAAAAAGCTTGTCCCAGTTCATCGGAATTTGAGCCAGCTTAAGCATTAATGGATTATATCCTTCCAGCATATAAATATCGTCAATTAATCCCTGATTACGTTTCAAAGCCATGTATGAAGGTGAATACATTCTCGTTTTTACTCTGAAAACATCGTTTGGAGGATTCGCCTTCAAGACTTGCTTTAAATCTTGATTTATCACATATTGGTTTTGAGGATTAACAGTCCCTTGTGTAAATGGCGATGCTTGCAAATATAAATCAAGGAATATTAAAATTGACAAAACAAATCCTGCTACCAATGGTTTCAGAATTTTTTTGAAATATAAATATGTTACTAATGTAGTAAAAATCAAAATCACAAAAACAGAAGTTGAGAGAGATGAAGAAAAACTGCTGTATTTTTCGGGTACTGATAAAATTGACTGAAAACCTCCAACTAATGAGAGGAATACAATTAATACAGCTGTACCAAATATTAGCAAAAATTTCAGTTGTACTTTTTTATCTTTTAAATATTCAGCAATAAAGTCAAAAGCAAATCCTGAAAATAATGTCATTCCAAACATAGAAAATGTAAACATTCTCACTGGATTTCTGAATGTATCAAAAAATGGAAGATATGAGAATAACTTATGCAAAGGAAAATTCCTTCCCATTGCATAAAAAAAGCCGAAAATGATAAATGTAATCAAAAACCATTTAAAACTGTCTTTCTTAACAGAAAGAATTCCGAATAATCCAAATAAGAATGGAAAAATCCCAAAATAAATTCCTGTTTCCCAGTAAAAATTATTTGGAACTTGCTGTGCCTGCCAATTACCGTCTTTATCATTATCGTAAATATCTTCCAAAATAAGTGGATAATCTGTCTTGCTCTCAGCTTCATAATGTCCTAAAATTTTCGGAGTGAGTAAAGTCCAAACTTGCTTTAATTGCAACGAATTTTCAGCTGATTTTTCATAATTTGTTACTGCACGAGCTGAATTATCAGCCATTACACTTGATGGCAAAAACTGAATCATAAAGATACCTACAGCAAGAAAAAAAGTAAGAATACCACCTATATAAGAAGTAGTTTTAAACTTTTCATTTGCATCGTTATTCAACAATTTTGAAACAATGTGCCAGACAAAATAAATGCCAAAGAAAAAAGCAAAATATAATGTAATTTGAGGATGTCCGGAAAGCATAGTAAATCCAAAGATTAAACCTGCGATAGCTCCAGCAGAAATACTTCCTTCATCCAGTGATTTTTTAAAGAAAAGAAAAATCAGAGGAAACCATACGAGATGAAATACAATCATTGGATGTATAACATGCAAAACGAACGGGAAAGAAAATGAATATGCAATAGCACCGAGAATTGCTCCAAGTGAACTTATTTTTAAATATTTTGCAAAAACATAATAATTAAGCTGCGCAAAGAAAAAGTGAATTATTACGATAAATTGCAAAGCCCAAATTGAAAGAACTCCATTGGAATCAATAAACAAATTCAACAATCGATTGAAAGGATAGAAGAATCCTACCTGCAAATCCGCCAAAAAAGGCATTCCACCAAATGCATAGGGATTCCAAAATGGAAGATGTCCCTTGGCAAATTCCTTAGCAGCAAATGTTTGTGTCGGGTAGATATATTCAGCAAAATCTTCCCAGAAAAATGATGTACCAAAAATTTGAGGTCCGAAAAATATCAATGTTGTTACTATGAACAAGATAATTGGGATATAAATCGGGAAATTTGGTAATTTAACTTCTTCAATTACATTTTGTTTAGCATTATTTTTGATTGTTTTTTTATTTTCCTTTGACATAATTTAAATTAGTTTATTTTCAAATCATTTTTTAATTATTTTTTATATTTTCTTAGCAACTACAATGATGGATAAACCAAAGGGAAATTGCCATTTTGGCAAATATCTTCCTTCAGCTCGAAAAATTTTTGTAAAAATAGAATTTACAGGTCCGGGGAAAACTTCAACTGCAACTTCAGCTTCACCTTTTTTATTCGGGAAAACCTTATCAATTAGTCTTTTAGCAAATCCCGGTAGAAATAGGAATGTATTGAAATAAGAAGAAAAAATTATTTCAAAACCTGCATTTTTAATTAAATTAACTATCTGTTTTTTGTTATATCTGCGATAATGCTTGTGAATTTCATCGTGAACACTCCATAAAAAGGAATATGCAGGAACAGTTGCTACAAACCAGCCACCGTTTGGTAACGTATTATAAACATCATTCACAACGGCTTTGTCATCTTCAATATGCTCAATCACATCAAGCATAGTTACAGCATTAATGTCATAATTATCTTTGGGAAAATCTTTAAGAAAGGATAAATGCAATTTCTGCATTCCCCTTTTTTTGCAATAATCCAATGCAATTGCAGAAGTATCTAGTCCAATCACATCGTATTTTTGGGAAAGCATTTTCGCAAAACCGCAAGTACCACAGCCAACATCCAATACTTGTGATTTACTATCAATTTTTACTAATTTCTCAAAAATATCCAGAATAATCTTATTTCTGCCTAAAAACCACCAGTAAGTATTTTCAAGAATATAATTTGAGTGGTAAACAATTTCCTTCATTTAGTATTCAAAATTTAAGATTACAAATTTAACAATCTTTTTAACATAATAATATATTTTTATTAAAAGTATAAAATTAAGTAATTAAAATTATGTTTAATACGTTTATATGTGGTTTATATGAAAATTTATTAAAATAAATTTAAAAGATAATGATAAGTCCAAACGAAGCCTTCGAAAATGAACTATATTTCGATTACTTAAAGGATCCGAATTCAGTTGCTCCTTCTTGGAAAGAGTATTTTTCAAAAAAATACGGGAATAAAATTGTAATTCCAGGAAATATCGCATCTGAAAACAATACCGAAAAACAAGCTGATTCAGCAATTAGAACCGAAATTCATAAAATAGCAAATGAATATCAAACAAAAAGTTTTGAATTTGCTGATCCATTACCTTCTGTCTTAGGAAAAGTTGCATCAAATATGGAAGAAAGTTTAGAAGTTCCGACTGCAACATCTTATAGAGAAATCCCTATAAAAGTACTTGATGAAAACAGAAGAATAATAAATAATCATTTGACAAAAAATTACAGGAAAAAAGTTTCCTTCACTCATCTGATTGCATGGGCGATTGTAAAATCTTTAATTAGATTTCCAAATATGAATTCCGCCTATGCTTTTTTAAATGGAAAGCCACATAGATTAATACGTAAAGCAGTGAATTTCGGTATTGCAATTGATATTACACGTCGTGATGGAACTAGAATGTTAATGGTTCCAAATATAAAAAATGCTGATAAGATTAGTTTTTCTGAATTTCTTGATTATTATGATGAACTAGTTATCAAAACAAGAAATAGCAAACTGGATGTTAACGATTTGATGGATTCAACAGTTTCACTTACGAATCCCGGTATGATTGGTACATCTTATTCGGCACCAAGGTTAATGAAAGGTCAAGGATTGATAGTTGGAATTGGATCAATTGATTTTCCTTCAGAATTTCGTGCTGTCAGAGCTTCACTTTTAAGTGAAATTGCTGTTTCCAAGGTTGTAACTATTTCCAGTACTTATGACCATAGGATAATACAAGGTGCTGAAAGTGCTGAATTTTTGCAATATATTGATAAATTACTGCTTGGTGATGAAAGATTTTACGAACAGATTTTTTATTCATTAGACGTACCATTCGAACCATTCAAGTGGTCAATAGATAAGCTGAATTCAATTACTAATTTGGATGATTTGGCAGAAAAGAATTCTCACGTAATGCAGATGATAAATGCTTATCGTGTACGTGGTCATCTCCTGGCTTCCATTAATCCTTTAGGCAGAGCAGTTTATTTTTATCCTGAACTAGATCCTTCATATTACGGATTTACTCTTTGGGATTTAGACAGGAATTTCCACGTAGATGATGCCTGGGAAAAAAATAATATGAATTTACGTGAAATTTTGGAAGTATTACGTGATTCTTATTGCAGCCAGAGCAGCATTGAATTTATGCACATTCAGACTACCGAAAGAAAAGAATGGATCAAAAAGTACTTCGAAAATGCTCGCAGCAACTATAATATTGACAATAATGAAAAAATATCTTTATTGAACAAGATAATGGAAGCTGAGATTTTCGAACATTTTATGCATACTAAATTCATAGGGACTAAAAGATTTTCACTGGAAGGCGGTGAAACACTCATTCCATTAATTGATAAAATCATTCATAATTCAGGCAATAACAATATTGATACAGTTGTTTTGGGAATGTCACATAGAGGAAGATTAAATGTAGTTGCCAATACTATGAAAAAGGATATGCAGATTCTTTTCAAAGAATTTGAAGGAGATCCTGAAAGTGAAAGTTATACAGGTTCCGGTGATGTGAAGTATCATCTCGGTTACAAAAACACTTTTGAATTTGGAAATAATAATCTTGATGTAATTCTTGCAGCAAATCCTAGTCACCTGGAAATTGTTGATCCTGTTGTGGAAGGAATGGCTCGTGCTATTTGCAATAAGATAAATGATAAAAATTACACAAAAGTTTTACCAATTCTGATACACGGAGATTCATCTTTCGCCGGTCAGGGAATTGTGATGGAAACATTGAACCTATCTGAATTGGAAGGATATAAAACAGGTGGAACAATCCATGTTATTGTAAATAATCAAATCGGTTTCACCACCAATTCTGATGACTCACGTTCAACATTTTATACTACTGATATAGCCAAGATGATTCAGGCCCCAATTTTGCACGTCAATGGAAATAATCCTGAAGCTGTTAGCTGGGTTGCTGATTTCGCATTCAAATACCGTCAAAAATTCAACAGCGATATTGTGATTGACTTGGTTTGCTACCGTAAATATGGTCATAATGAAGCAGATGAACCTACTTATACTCAACCATTGCTTTACAAGAAAATACGTGCAATGGAACCAATCAGTAAAGTATATTCAAAGAGATTGGAAAAAGCCAATATTTTGAAAACAACTGATTATGATGATATTCAAAATTTGATTGTTAAGAAATTAGACGATGAATTTGAAAAATACAAATCTAATCAAAAGCAATTCCAATACACCGGCTTCCAGGAAAATGTAGTCAGTAATTTCTTATTGAATGATGTAAATACAAAAGTTCCTGAATCTACATTAAAACTTATAGCAGAGAAAATCACTCAATATCCAAATAGATTCAATCTTAATCCAAAAGTCAAAATACTTCTCGACCGCAGGAATAAAATGGTATTCGGGGGAAAATCTTCAATCGACTGGGCAATGGGTGAAGCACTCGCTTTCGGTTCCATTTTGACTGATGGTCGTGAAATTCGTATGACTGGTCAGGATTCGCAAAGAGGAACATTCAGTCAGCGTCATGCAATATTAGTAGATTTCTTAAATGAAGATTTATATATTCCTTTGAATAAAATTGCCGAAAATCAGGCAAGAATAAGGATTTTCGATAGTCCACTTTCAGAATACGCTGTTGTTGCTTATGAATACGGTTATAGTGTAATAGATAAAACGGGTCTTACTATATGGGAAGCACAATTCGGCGATTTTGCTAATAATGCTATTCCTGTTGTTGATCAATTTTTATCTTGCGGTGATACCAAATGGGGACAAACCTCTAATATGGTTATGCTTCTTCCACATAGCCACGACGGACAAGGACCGGAACATTCAAGTGCGAGACCTGAAAGATATTTGCAACTTTGTGCTGATGAAAATATGATTGTGGCAAATATTTCAACTCCTGCTAATTATTTCCATGCTTTAAGGCGTCAGACTTTGATGCAGAAAAGAGTACCTCTTATAATTATGACTCCAAAAGGACTCTTACGTCATCCAAAAGCTGTTTCAACATTGGAAGATTTTACAGAAATGAATTTCCAAACGGTGATTGATGATAATATTCGTGATAAAAGTAAAGTAGAAAAAATCATTTTCCATACCGGTAAAATTTATTATGAGTTGCAAGCTGAAAGTGAAAAGTTGAATTTGGATAATACTGCCTTAGTTAGAATTGAACAACTTTATCCTTTGGATGAAGGAAAAATCAAGGCAATTATCAATGAATATCCAAATGCAAAGAAATTTATTTGGTTCCAGGAAGAACCCAAAAATCAGGGTTATTGGGGACATTTGGCAATGCAGATGATGGAGTTATTACCTGAAGGTGCAAAGCTACATTATTTCGGCAGACCGGCAAGTCCTGCTACAGCGGCTGGTTCAGCAAAAATTCACTTTGCTGAACAAGCAGCAATTTTAAATGATGTTTTGTCCTTTTAGGAACAAGCATAGTTTGTAAATTGAATGCATTTTATAAGATGTAGTATAAAATTTATATTCTGTTCAATAAAATTTGTTAAATAAAATACGATAAGTTGGATATTTTCGTTAATTTAGTAACTTTTCTGAACGGAGGAAACATAAACTTTTTAACAAATTTGTTTTAATAAGTATTAGAAAATATGTGGAATAATCAGATAAGTTCCGATGAACAAATAGTTTACGATGCATTGAAAAGCAAAGGCAAATTACCAAAACACATCGGAATTATTATGGATGGTAATGGTCGTTGGGCTGAGCGCCAGGGTTTAAGCCGTTTTGAAGGACATAAAAAAGGGATAGATAGCGTTAGAGAAATTGTGAAAGCATCCTCCCAAATTGGTATTGAATATCTTACTCTATATTCATTTTCAATCGAAAATTGGAATCGCCCAATCGATGAAGTTAATGGCTTAATGTCATTACTTGAATATTATTTAAAAGCTGAATTAGAAGAATTGCACAAAAATAATGTGCGTTTTCGAACTATTGGTAAAACCAATTCACTCCCTTCTGCAATTCAAAGATTAATTTTTGAAAATCTTGAGAAAACAAAAAAGAATACCGGCTTAAATTTGACATTAGCATTAAGTTATAGTAGCCGTTGGGATATTGTTAGGGCATTACAATTGATTTCTCTTGATGTTCGGAGCGGAAAACTATCTCCTGAGGATATTTCAGAAGACTTGTTTTCGCAGTATCTTTCTTCTAAATCTCTGCCTGATATTGATTTACTCATAAGAACCTCGGGTGAATTGAGATTAAGTAATTTTATGCTTTGGGAAATGGCTTATGGTGAAATTAATGTAACTGAAAAACTTTGGCCTGAATTCCACAAAAGTGACCTCGTGGAAGCAATAAATGATTTTATTAATCGAGAAAGAAGATTTGGTAAAACTTCTGCGCAGGTTAATCCTTCTGAAAAAATGAAATTACCTAAAATCTGGAATCAATAATGTTTAATATCCGAAAAAACATATTCAAATATTTTAGATTTTTTATTGTTTTTGCAATAATTTCTTTGTTTTATGCTCAAATTGCTTCTGCACAAAGAATGCAGGAAGAAGCGAAAAATATGATTATTGCAGGAATAAGTGTAGAAGGAAATTCGTTTGTATCTTCTGAAACTATCATTTCACTTTCCGGTCTTAGAGTTGGTGATGTCCTTAGTTCCGTTAATGAGACTAAAATTCAGTCTGCTATAATTAATCTTTGGAAAAGAAAACAATTTCATAAAGTAGATATTATTGTTGATAAAATTAGTGATGCTGGTATTTTTATATTAATAAAAGTTGAAGAATTTCCAAGATTGAATCAAATTATTATCGAAGGAAATGATGAATTAAGTGAAAAGGATATTAAGGAAGCAGCAAATAAAAATAAAGGTGAAGTTCTTTCGAATTACGATACCTCTCTTATTAACCGTGAAATATTAAAGAAATATTCTGAAGAAGGTTTACTTTTTGCAAAAATTGAACCAGTTATTAGATATACAGAGTTGAAAAATTATGTGGATTTACACTTATTTATTGATGAAGGGAATAAATTCAAGGTAAATTCCATAATTGTTGAAGGTAATGACAAAATTGATGATGATGATTTGGTTGACTCTTTTGAAGAAACCAAAACAAAGCACTGGTGGGAAATATGGAAATCTGTCAAGTTTGACAAGGCAAAATATGAGGATGATAAAAAATTATTAACTGAATATTATCGAAATCAAGGTTTTTTGGATGCTGAAATTCTTAAAGATACCGTGATTTATTCACCGGATAATGGAAAAGTTGACATTGTGCTAACAGTCAATGAAGGAAATCAATATTTCATAAGAAATATCAACTTTGAAGGTAATTCAGTTTATTCAGATGATATTCTGAAAAGAAGACTGGATGTTCTTCAAGGAGATATTTACGATGCCGGGAAAATTGCAAGTAATCTGGAAGCAAATCAAGACCAAACAGATGCTGCATCACTTTATATGGACAATGGATATTTGCAAGCGAGATTAATTCCTCAAGAAAAAAGAATTAGTAAAGATTCAATTGATTTAACAGTAATGGTATATGAAGGTATTCGCTTTCGCAATGGTAAAATTATCATTGTCGGGAATACTAAAACAAAAGATAAAGTAATTCGCAGGGAATTATATACTCGCCCAGGAGAGTATTTTGACCGTTCAGCAATTATTCGCAGTATTCGTGCACTCGGAATGATGAATTATTTCAATGCCGAAAAATTGAAACCTGATGTAACAGCTTCCGAAATAGATAATACCAGCGTTGACATTACTTATAATGTTGAAGAACATTCTACTGATACTTTCAATGCTTCTATTGGATTCGCAGGAACTTTCGGACTTACCGGGTCAATTGGATTTTCGTTCAATAATTTCTCACTTTTGGAACCATTTTCCGGAGGTGGTGGTCAGATATTTTCATTTAACTGGGAATTTGGTTCTTTTTCAAGATATCAAACATTTTCAATTGGATTTACAGAACCATGGCTTAATGACGAACCCACAACAATAGGTTTCAATTTGTTCGATACACGTTATTCGTATTACTTTGATATGAGAAGAACAGGTGCGACTGTTAATATTGGACGCCGCTTCAAATGGCCTGATGATTACTGGCGTGGTGACTGGAGCTTACGTTGGATGTATAATGATGTAGGAGAAGGTTCTAGTTCTTACTTTATTCCGGGGACAGAAATTACACTTTCTCAAAGATTTTCGAGAATAAGTACAAATAATCAGTTTTTCCCTTCTGTAGGATCGAAATTTGGTTTCAACAATGATTTTGCAATGGGTTCTCTGGGAATTGGGACAACAGATTATTTGAAAACAGAAATAAATTATGATGCGTTCACTCCATTACTTTCTTTTGATGGTATTGACAGATTAGTATTCATGGTAAGTTCCAAATGGGGATATGTTTCAGGCTTCAAGTCAGATTCCACAATTCCACCTATTGAAAGATATTATCTTGGAGGAAATGGATTAAGCGGTTGGGGCGTGACACCTCTACGTGGATATGAAGATAGATCAATTGGTAATGATAACGGTGATTTCGTTTTATCGAGATATACTGCAGAATTACGTTTTGCAATATCTCTTGAACCAATGCCCATTTATGTTTATGCTTTTGCAGAAGCAGGAAACGTGTGGTCTTCTTTTGCGAAAACTGACCCATTTGATTTGAAACGTTCTGCAGGTGCTGGTGTGCATTTATTTATCAATCCAATCGGAATGCTTGGATTTAGTTATGGCTATGGTTTCGACAATCCTAAAGGCTCGACATCACCTTCAGGTTGGAAATTCTTATTTCACTTAGGTAATCAATAAAATAATATAAATATAATTTAAAAAGGAAAAAAAATGAAAAG
>MHAC01000020.1:49628-67223 GCA_001804565.1 Ignavibacteria bacterium GWF2_33_9
ATTTTATTTATTGCAGCAAGTATTCAAACAACAAGTCTTTTAGCACAAAAAGCAGATTTGAAAATTGGTGTAGTTGATATTGAAGTAATTCTAAAGGAAATGCCTGAAGCAAAAGATGCCGACCAAAAATTAAAAGATATTGGAACAAAATGGCAAGATACATTACTTACAATGAAAAAAGATTTTGATGCAAAAGTTGCTACATATCAAAAACAAAAATCCTTGAAAACTCCTGCTCAACAACAGCAAGAAGAAGAAAGTTTACAACAGTTGCAAACTCAATTATTGCAATATCAAGATGCTAAATTTGGACAACAAGGCGAATTAGCTTCAATGCGTGAACAATTTTTGGATCCAATAAGAGGAAAGGTAAAAACAGGCATCGATAAAGTATCTAAAGATGAAAAAATCTCATTGGTATTCGATAAATCAAGTTCAGC
This sequence comes from Ignavibacteria bacterium GWF2_33_9, assembly GCA_001804565.1. Taxonomy (GTDB): domain Bacteria; phylum Bacteroidota; class Ignavibacteria; order Kapaibacteriales; family UBA2268; genus GWF2-33-9. Next base: position 50,069 of record MHAC01000020.1, read on the forward strand.
TCTTCTTTATTTTGACGATAAATTTGATTTGACATATAAAGTACTTGACGTAATTAAACGTGGCAATAACTAATTATGTTTGATTTTTTTTCGACATTTAAATAATTGAGATTATTATGAAAAAGTATATTTTATTATTCTTACTTATATTCTCTATTTCACCCGTTTCTCTTATCAGTCAAAGGGTAGCTTTCATTAATTCTCAAATGATAAGAAATAAATTTTCTGAATCCCAACAAGCTGAACAAAGAATTAGTTCATTTGTTGATGAATGGAAGCGAGAATTGAATACAATGCAGAAAAATGTCGAAAATCTGAAATTTGAAATAAATAAAAACCGCTTAATTTGGACTGCAGAGGAAAAAGGTCGTAAGGATAAAGAATTATTAGACCTTACTGAGAAATCGGAAGGTTATGCTAAATCCAAATTTGCTCCCAATGGTGAATATGATCTAATTGTAAAGCAAATCATGTTGCCAATTGAACAAAAAATTTCTGCTGCAGTCCAAAAAATTGCCAATCAAAGAAAATTTGATATAGTTTTCGACCAAAGTGTTCAGCCGCTTGCTTATGTTAATTTTAAGTATGACTTAACAATTGAGGTACTTAAGGAATTAGGTGTTGACGTTGATGAACTTGAAAAAGAATTACAGGACAAAATCAAAACTGATCCTGCGAATCAAAGACCTGAAAGCAAAAAACCTCAACGTGTATCGAGATCTAAAAAAAATGAGGCTAATACTGATGAACGAAATTTTGAAGCACCGGAAATGGAACCTACTCCTTTACCCGTAGATTCAACAAACACCCCACGTCGAATCCAGAGGTAATTAATATGAAATTGGATCAATTAACAGAAATACTCGGAAATGCGGAATTTGTGGGCAAGAACGATTCAGATATTACAGGTCTTAATAGAATAAATCATGCTAGTAATTCGGAAATAACTTTTTTGGAAGATTCTCGTTATGAACACTTTTTAAGTCAAACTAATGCAGGCTTCATCATTGTTAAAAAGGAATCTGAGTTCATTCCAAAAGCAAATCAAGTATTTATTAAAGTAGATCATCCTTATCTATCCTTTTTAAAACTAGTAAATTATTTCGAACCAAAAAAGAATTTCGAAAACGAAATTCATTCAACTGCAGTAATCGAAAAATCTGCACAAATTTCCCCTACTGCTTTTATTGGAGCAAACTGTTATATCGGTGAAAATACAATTATTGAGGATTTTGTAGTAATTTATCCAAACACAACTATTCATAATGATGTGAAAATCGGTAAAAGAACTAAGATTTATTCAAATGTTTCAATTTATTATGGAACTGAAATAGGTGAAAATTGCATTCTTCATTCAGGTTGTGTCATAGGTTCAGATGGTTTCGGTTTTCAGGAAAATAAAGATGGCTCATATACCAAAATACCTCAAATCGGAAATGTGCTTATTATGAATGATGTTGAAATTGGTGCAAACACAACTATTGATCGTTCATTTGTAGGTTCCACTTTGATTTACAACGGTGTAAAACTTGACAATTTAATCCAAATTGCTCATAATGACGAAATCGGAGAAAACACTGCAATGGCAGCACAAGTAGGCATTGCAGGAAGTGCAATAATTGGGAAAAGAAATAAATTCGGTGGTCAAGTTGGTATTGCAGGTCACTTAGAAATCACTGATGATGTTACTCTGATTGCAAAATCAGGTGTGCCAAAATCTATAACAGAAAAAGGAACATATTACGGCGCTCCTGTCAGAGATAGGCTTACTGCTTTTAAAGTTGAAGCAGCAATTCATAATTTACCCCAGTTAGTGCGTGACATAGCAAAAATCAAAAAGAAGCTTGAATTAGACTAAAATGTCACAACTATCACCTAAAATATTACTTATTGACACAAGTGCAATTGATTGCACAGTAGCTATTTCTGAAGGAGAAAAAATTCTCGTTTCTTCAACTATTAAGATTAAGAAATTTCACGATAGATTACTCGCAGAATTCACAAGAAGAGCCTTATCAGACTTGGATTTGGAAGTGAAAGATCTTGATGCAGTGGCTATTTCTTCCGGTCCTGGGTCTTTCACAGGTTTGAGAATTGGAGCATCTTTTGCAAAAGGTTTAACAATCGGAGAATATCCAAAATTGATATCTTTACCTACATTGCAATTATATTCAATTCAAAATGAAAATCTAACAAAAATCACTCATAAAAAATCAATCACTTCTTTAATCACTGCCAATTCTGGTATGTTTTATCTACAAAATTTTGATTTGTACAGCAATCCGCTAAATGATGCAGATTTTATTTCTAAAGATCAATTCCAATATGACCCAAATACTCATTATTGCGGAGATGATAAGAAATTGGAATCAATTTTGAACATTCCTCTGGAAACTTCATTACTTCTACCAGAATCACTGGCAAAGTGTGCATATAGAATGTTTGCACTCAATAATTTCCAAAAATCAGAAGAATTTGAACCTATTTATATACAAGAATTCGTTTTTAAAAGCAAGTAATAAATAAATAAGCAGATTTTTCGTTTTTCTTATACTATAAAATTACAATTTTAATTTTTACACAATTTATATTAGTGGAGTTTTAAACAGATGACCGAAAGTAATCATTCTGAAAAATATCAGTTCCAGGCTGAGATGAAGCAATTGTTAAATCTCATTATTCATTCACTTTATTCACACAAAGAAGTATTTTTAAGAGAATTGGTTTCGAATGCATCCGATGCACTCAATAAGGTTAGATTTCTAAAACTTACAAAACCTGATATTCTAAATCCTGATGATGAATTGGCAATTAAAATCAATGTAAATTTTGACGAAAACACTTTCTCAATCGAAGATTCGGGTATTGGAATGTCTCACGATGATTTAATCAATCAAATCGGGAATATTGCCAGTTCAGGTACTTTGAAATTCCTTAATGAGTTAAAAGAAAAAAATAAATCATTTGATGGCAATTTAATTGGTCAGTTTGGTGTAGGATTTTATTCTGTATTTATGGTAACTGATGAAGTTACTCTCGAAACAAGATTGGCAGACAGCACATCACATGGTTTGCAATGGATTTCCACAGGTGAAGATACATACATTATCAATGAAATCGATAAACCATCCAAAGGAACAAAAATTTCCTTTAAATTTAAAGAAGAATTGAAACATTTTGCTGATGTTTCAGAAATTAAACAAATTCTTCAGAAATATTCCAATTTTGTTGATTTCCCTATATATGTAAATGATGAAAAAGTAAATGTAGTTCAGGCAGTTTGGCAGAAGAAAAAAGATTCTTTAACTGATGAAGAAATGAATGAGTTTTACAAATTTATTTCCAATGATTTTGAAGAACCAATGGGACATTTGCATCTTGCAATAGAAGGAAATGTGAACTTCAAAGCATTGCTTTTCATACCAAAGACTGCACCTCAATTCCTTTTCCAGGAAATTAAAGAAAAAACTTTACACCTCTATACGAATAAGATTTTTATACAAGATGACGCAAAAGAATTGCTTCCTGATTATTTACATTTCGTAAAAGGAGTAGTGGATACTGAAGATTTACCTCTGAACGTGTCTAGGGAAATAACACAAAACAGCCCTGTGATGGCTAAAATCAATACAGTTCTCACTTCTAAAATACTTGATTATCTGGAAAATCTGGCAAGTGAGGATAAAGAAAAATATGAAACATTTTACAGAAATTTTGGCAGTTTGCTGAAATCCGGTGTAAATACTGATTTCAAAAATAGAGAAAAAATTATTGAATTAATGAGGTTTGAATCTTCTAAAACTGAAGCAGGAAATTATACTTCATTTAATTCATACGTTTCATCAATGAGAGCTGAACAAGAAGAAATTTTCTATCTAGCAGGTGATTCAAGAGAAAAAATCGAAAGAAATCCTAACTTGGAATATTTCATCAAAAATGATATTGAAGTTCTCTTCATGATTGATCCGATGGACGTTTTCGTTATTCCATATATATTTGATTATTCAGGCAAAAAGATTTTATCAATAGAAAAAGCTGAAATTAAGTTAGAAGAGTCATCATCAGAAGAAAAAACTGAAGATAATCAAAATTCTTTCAGTTTAATTGAAAAATTCAAATCCGTGGTAGGTGAACAAGTTGAAGACATCGTTTTTTCTAAGAGATTAGTAAATTACCCAGTTTCACTTGTTGCCGGTAAGTCATCAATGGATCCACAATATGAAAAAATGATGCAGATGTTAAATAAAGATTTCCAAAGTTCTAAGAAAATTCTTGAAATCAATCCCGTCCATCCGATAATTAAAAATTTAATTAGTAATTTAAATAATACTGAACACAGTGAAGAAGTAGAAGATACAATTCATCAGCTTTACGAATCAGCTTTATTGATAGATGGCGGTTTAACAAATCCTACTGATTTTGTACAAAGATTGTACAAAATAATAGAAAAAATGACAAAATAAAGTTAAAAAATATAAGGCAAATATGAAGTTACAAGACTTTGAGTACAATGTTCCAAAAAATTTGATTGCAGAGTATCCAATCGAGCCGAAAGAAGCAGCCCGAATGATGACTTTGAATCGTAAGACAAAGGAAATGACTGACAAAACAATTGGAAATCTCTTAGATATTTTGGAACCTGGAGACTGCGTTGTTGTAAATGAAACTAAGGTTTTTCCTGCTAAATTATATGGCCGCAAGGAAAAAACTGATGCCGAAATTGAAGTTCTGTTACTTCGTGAATTACGCAAAGAAGATAGACTTTGGGACGTTTTGGTGGAACCAGCACGTAAAGTCAGGATTGGTAATAAAATTTACTTCGATGATTATAAGTTCTATTGTGAAGTTATAGACAATACAACAAATCGTGGTCGTACAGTCCGTTTTAGTTATCAGGGTAATTTGTTTGAAGTAATCGATAAAATCGGAACAATGCCCATACCTCCTTATTTAAAAAGAGAAGCAGAAGAAAAAGATAAAGAATATTATCAGTCAATTTTTGCTAATGATAAATATCTTTCTTCAATAGGACCTCCTTCAGCAGGACTTCATTTTTCAGAAGGTTTCGTTGACAAACTGAAAGCTAAAGGTGTGAAATTTGCAAAAGTGAATGTCACAATCGGACAAGCAATTTTCGATGAAATTGAAGTAGAAGATTTGACTAAACACAGAATGTACTCCGAGCCTTTCGAAATAACAAAGGAAAATGCTGATATTGTAAATAAAGCATTAAAAAACAAGAAGAAAATTGTTGCTATAGGTGCAAGTGCAGCACGTGCATTGGAAAGTTCATATATGACAACTCAGGCAATCAAACCTAATCGTGGCTGGACAGATAAATTTATCTATCCAACATACGATTTTAGGATTGTTTCACATTTGCTGACTAATTTCCATTTACCAAGAACACCATCTTTGCTCCTTGCATCAGCTTTTGCCGACAGAGAATTTCTGTTCAAAGCTTATAACAGAGCAATTAAAAATCATTACAGATTTTTAGCATTTGGAGATTCATTATTGATTTATTAGAATTTACTTTCTAATTTTTTATGTATAGATTAATAGTTAAGGATATATTACGTAATTTTGTAATTATTTATTATGAATTTCAATAAAAATGTATAAATATTAATCAATAATTAGTTCACATAGGCACGTAAGTGCCTATTTTTGTTTAAATTAGAGATTTATAAATGGAACTTAACAAAAATATATCATTCGATGAATTTTCTTTCCCAACTTATGAGGAATGGAAAGAAGAAGCACAAAAATCGTTAAAGGGTGCGGATTTCGACAAGAAAATGTTTACAAATACTCTTGAAGGAATTTTATTAAAACCTATATATAATGAATTTGACGTTAATTCTCATAATTTTGATTTATTATCCGGTTCATCACTTTTTAATGATGGCTTCAAATTGTCAGGACATTTTTCCCAAAAATGGGAAATTGCTCAGTCAATTCCTTATAATTCACCTCAAGATTTTAATTATGCACTTAAAAATGATTTAAAATTTGGGCAGGATGCAATTAATATTTACTTGAACAGATTAGATTTTGCCGCATATTCAAAAAATAATGCAGAGTGTGGTTTGCACTTATCTTCAATCGAAGATTTTGTGGTTGCTTTTGATGGAATTGATTTAACAAAGCATCCTGTTTATTTCAATATTGGAGAAATATCTTTGGATTTTGCTGATATTTTCCTTGAATATATTCACAAAATGAATTATGATAAATCGCTTATAAAAGGTAATCTTGGTATTGACTTCTTTAGTGATATTTTACTAAATGGTGGATCTTATCACTCGATTGAATCACAATTTGAAACAACAGCAAGTGTATTCAAAAAATTCTCAAAGGAATTACCTAATTTCGGAATATTAACAATCCATACACATATTTATCATAATTCAGGAGCAAGTGCTATTCAAGAATTAGCTTTTGGTCTAACACAATCCATTGAATTAATAGCCCAATTGTCAGAATTCGGTATTGACCCAAGCGAAATTGTTCGAAAAATGAGATTTTCCACTGCAGTAGGGTCACATTTCTTTATGGAAATTGCAAAATTGAAAGCAATTAGATACCTTTGGAAAGAAATTACAAAGGAATTTGGTGTTAAGGATACAAAACTTCAATTGCATTGTCAGACGGCTTTAGCTAATAAAACAAAATATGATCCATGGGTAAATATCTTAAGAAATTCAATTGAAACACTTTCTGCAATTATTGGAAATGCTGATAGCATTGATGTTTGCAATTTTGACTTTATGTATGGTCTTCCATCTGAATTTTCAAGGCGAATTGCCCGCAATACTCAATTAGTCCTTGCAAATGAAGCACATTTGTATGATACTGCCGACCCCGGAAGTGGTTCATATTTTATTGAAAACCTTACCATGGAAATTATTTCCAAAACATGGGAATTATTGCAGGAAATTGAAAATCAAGGTGGCTACGAAGAATGTATTCAGAATAGTTTCATCCAAAGTGAAATTAGCAAATCTGCTCAAATTCAAATTGATAATTTCCAGTCCAGAAATAATACAATACTTGGTACTAATAAATATCCAAACTTGAACGAAAGAAAACCACATGATTGCAAACCAATCACTTTTATAACTAAATCTGATTCTGAAATAAAACAAAAAGTATTCGAAGTAACTCCAATTAATTTAATCCGATTTTCTGCAAATTTCGAGAAATTGAGAAATAATGCAGAAATTTATGAAAGTGCGAATGGTCATCCACCGCAAATTGTACTCATTAATTTCGGTGATTTAAATGATTGGAAACCAAGGAATGATTTTGCCTCCGACTTTTTACAAGTTGGTGGTTTCAAGATATATAATTCACCTGTTTTCCAAAATATTCAGGAAGTACTGGACTATAAAGATGATAAAATACAACCTACAATTTTCACAATTTGCTCTTCCGATGCAAAATATGAAGAAATGTTGAAACCTTTACTTGCAGGAATAAAATCTCAGATTCCAAAAGCTTATTTTATTTTAGCTGGTTATCCTAAAGAAAAAGTTGATGTGTATAAATCATATGGAATCAATGAGTTCATTCACTTAAAGGCAAATATATATTCCACACTGAAAAGAATTCAAGAAGAAAATAATATTTCTTTAACTGAGGAGTAAAATTATGAAAAAACCTGATTTCACAAAAGTAAATTTAATAAATAGTTATACAATTAATAATAATAAAGAAACTTCATTTTCTACTGAAATAGACACGTATTCTGATATCAGCAAAGTTTCAACTCTTGAAAAAATAGACATCAAACCTAAATTTACAAGGGATGATCTGAATGATATGAAGCATCTTCAATTCACTGCAGGTATTCCTCCATATTTAAGAGGACCTTATCCGACAATGTATGTGACTAAACCCTGGACAATACGCCAATATGCCGGATTTTCAACTGCAGAGGAAAGTAATGCATTTTATCGCAGAAATTTGGCTGCAGGACAAAAAGGGCTTTCTGTTGCATTTGATCTAGCAACTCACAGAGGTTATGATTCTGACCATCCACGTGTTACGGGAGATGTTGGGAAAGCAGGTGTGGCAATTGATTCCATAATGGATATGCGTATTCTTTTCGACCAGATTCCATTAGATAAAATTTCTGTTTCAATGACAATGAACGGAGCTGTTTTGCCTATAATGGCCTTTTACATTTTAGCTGCTGAAGAAAAAGGAATAAAACTCGAACATCTATCCGGTACAATTCAAAATGATATCCTTAAAGAATATATGGTGCGTAATACTTATATTTACCCGCCAGCAACCTCAATGAGAATTATTGCAGATATTTTTAAATTCACCTCCCAATTTATGCCGAAATTCAACAGCATCTCAATTTCAGGTTATCATATGCAGGAAGCAGGAGCCACTGCAGATTTGGAATTAGGATATACTCTCGCTGATGGTTTGGAGTATGTTCGCACCGGTATAAAAACCGGAATGTCCATTGATGTATTTGCTCCACGCCTTTCCTTTTTCTGGGGAATTGGCATGAATTACTTTATGGAAATTGCCAAATTGAGAGCAGGTCGTGTTCTATGGGCAAAAATAATAAATATGTTCAATCCCAAAGACCCCAAATCCCTTGCGTTGCGTACTCACTGCCAGACTTCCGGATGGAGCCTTACTGAACAAGATCCATTTAATAATGTGGTGAGAACTGCAATCGAAGCAATGGCAGCATCACTGGGACATACTCAATCTTTGCATACAAATGCTTTAGATGAAGCTATTGCTCTTCCAACAGATTTCTCCGCCAGGATTGCACGTAATACACAGATTTATCTACAGGAAGAAATCAGTATAACAAAAGTTATTGATCCTTGGGCTGGTTCTTATTATGTCGAATATCTTACTGACCAATTAATCAAAAAAGCTTGGGCACATATTCTGGAAATTGAAAGTTTAGGTGGTATGGCAAAAGCGATTGAATCCGGCATACCAAAAATGAGAATTGAAGAAGCCTCCACACGCCGTCAAGCAAGAATTGATTCAGGGATGGAAACAATTGTAGGAGTAAATAAATACAAGTTAACTACTGAAGATCCAATTGAGATTTTAGACATTGATAATACAGCTGTTCGTCAAAACCAGATCAACAGAATTTTTGAGCTCAAGAAAAATAGGAATGAAGATGAAGTACAAAGTGCTTTAGTAAATATAACAAAGGCAACAGAAACCGGTGAAGGAAATTTGCTGGATTTAGCCGTAAAAGCTGCTAGAGTAAAAGCTACACTCGGCGAAATTTCATATGCAATTGAGAAAGTTTCAGGTCGTTATAATCCTCAGATAAAGACAATTAGTGGAGTTTATAATAATGAATTCGGGAATAAAATGGAAATTAATAGTGTACTTGCATTAACAGATAAATTTGAAGAGAAATATGGCAGACGTCCTCGAATATTAGTTGCCAAAATGGGACAAGACGGTCACGACAGAGGCTCAAAAGTGATTTCGACCGCATTTGCTGACTTAGGCTTTGATGTGGACATAGGACCGCTTTTCCAAACTCCAGAAGAAACTGCACTGCAGGCAGTTGAAAATGACGTACACATTGTTGGGGTGAGTTCACTTGCTGCAGGCCACAAAACATTAGTTCCTCAATTAATTGATGAATTGGCAAAATTAGGTCGTGATGACATTATGGTAATTTGCGGAGGAGTCATCCCTGCTCAGGATTATGAATTTCTCTATAATGCAGGGGTTACTGAGATTTTCGGTCCCGGAACAGTCATCCCTGATGCTGCAAAGAAAATCCTGCTGGACTTATTCGAGCAATTAGGATAATAAAAAATGGGGCTTGAACCCCTTTTTTTATTAGAATTTTGCCCCGTCCTGAAAAAAGTAGACAAAAATGGAGAAAAGATGGAACAGGAGTAAAAAAAACAAAATGAGACCCCTTCTTTGGAGTCTCATTTTTATTTAGAAAAGTAAATTATTATAACTTTGATTGTTGAAAGAAGAACTTCAAGGATTTTAAGATTTTTCTTTGATTTTCCATAGATAAGTATCCGTAGAATCTACATACTGAGTTTTATTTGTTAAATATCTGTTTAAGCAGGAATTAGCAAAAGTCCAACTTGTTTGCCTCCTGATACCTTCTGCAATGTCAGATAATAGACCGTAAGAACTCGTTAACCCATGCTGATCCCAAATTTCATATTTCGGATTGCATGGATCTGTGAATTTATCAATAATTAGAATAAGTGTATGGAATCCATCTGTAACCGTAAAATAATAAACATGGTAGCCTATTTCTTTATTAATTACATCATTCTCAAAATGCTTTGCCAAAACATTTTTTCCTGTTGCATTGAATTCTATGATGTCGAATTTAACATTCGAATACTGTGTTTTAGCATCACTTTCATCTTTTGCTTTGTAGATCATATCTTTTTTAGAATTAACTACTTTATACCCTTTAAAATGATGAATAATCTCAGTATATCCTAATCTTTGAAATTGCTTTCCCCTGTCAATCGCTGTCTTCCCGGAAAAACTTACTTGGTTTTTACGTTTATGAGTGACTCTTTCAACAGCATAAAAATTGGTTGTGTCGTTTAATAATTCCGAGAGTCCCCTCTCTGATGCCGCCATACAATAATTACTTGCATATTCTGCATGAGGTTGAACACTATTTACTTCAGGTGCAACATATTTCAATTCAGACATTAGTAAATCGAATTTTATTTTTGAGAAAACATCCTTACTATCTGAAAACTTGATTTGTACTTTTGAATTAGTTTTTCCATCTACACTTATTTCAATAAGTGCTGTGCCGACTTTTGAAGATTGAATTGTGGTTTTAAACGACATTCCCTCTTCTATAATTACTTTTTTTGTAGATAATGAAACAGCTCTATTTGAACAAGATAAAATGACTGTGTGATCTTCTCCTCCTTTCCACTTAGTAATACCATCAAGTGCAAATTCTAAGATAACAGAAGTATTAATTGGTAGAATTTCGAAATCCTTACAAAATTTTTGAATGATATTAACCATAATATTATCCTGTTAAGAATTGTCCTCAATCCAATTGCCATCAACATCTTTTATCCATTTTGGTAAAGCATTGTCGTCTCTTAGTTTCACAAGATTAGTAGGTATCCTTACTTCCCAGGAGTCACCTTGAGGAATTTCATCACCGGGCTTGTCTAGTCGTTCTGCGATTTCATCTGCAATCGGCAAGTACAAATCACTGGAAATTGCAGGAAGCGGACCCCCATTCCATATTTCTCCAATTGTCATAAAATGGTCAACAGCACCTTCAAAACCCGGTCTTACTGGTACAACGGCTCGACAATATCCGGCCTTAATAAATTGATTGAATAAGGGATCTGTATCATCATAACCAATTTTTTCTTCCCATCTGCTCTTCTTACTCCAAAAATAAGGATATGTAAGCCACGTAATGTGTTCCCATTCAAATGCCTGTTCAAAGAAACGAACATATGGTCCTTCAGCCTCGTTTTGGTAAAGATTAATTTGAGGCATTCCATTCGTCCCGTTTTCTATCGAATTAAATAAATCGTAATGTTGGTCTGTTAATATTGTTATACAATTCTTCTTTAATTCATCTTTCATAATCTCTATATTCAAATCAGGATTTTTGCCTTGAATTTCAATACCGGCATTTATTTCAGCTGCAGCTAGTTTTTCTTCGTAATCAGCAAGTTTTGTTTTATATGCATCAAGAATTTTACTATGTGTTTCTAATTGCCATTTCTTAAATGCAGTTTGGGTTCTAATGCAATTCACTTCAATAGCTATAGAAATATCAGCCACATTATTTGTAATGAATCCAATTGGAATATTACCTGATTCATAGTCTAAGTCAGTAATCCATAACCAATCCCCATCGGGGAATCTATGTGTTCTGCGACCTATAACCATATCTACAATATTATCAACACTCCATCTAGTACGAACTACACCAACTGATGCTTGTATAGCCTGGTAGCCATCATTAATTTCAATTAATCCTGAATTTTGGAAGTCTGTTTTTTTATCTCCTTCACCTGCATTAAAGTTAAATGACTTTGCTATATATTCTTCAGGTGGGGGATTTATACCTGCAGCCCCAAATTCATGAATCCAAAAGTTATAATTATCCTCATTAATTTGATTCGGTAATAATACGAATTCAGTAGGTTTCTCTATAACTAATTTACCGGCATGAACTTTTTCCATGGCAGACACAATATAAGCTCCCGGCTCAGGTATCATAAAATCGAACATCATTCTAATACCATAGTTAAACATTTGAGCTTCATAAACTTTTTCTACCCACTGATAAACTCCCGAAATATGACCACTACCTTTTGTATTATCCAATTGATGGATATTTTTCTCTTCAACTTCAGTAGTTACCACTATTCTGTTACTTTGCAGTATTCTTTCTGTCAATTTTTCTACACTTTTTTGTGTAACGCTTTTACTGAAATTAGAAGCGGTCTTATTGGCTTCTTCTTTTGAAGTATTTAATGAACCTTCTGCACTTGCAGTGAAGCTAACTAATGGTCCGTACGAACCAGAAACGGTTAATCCGGCTTTTAATGCAGCTTCTTCCTTAATAGTTTTGGTTGCTTCCCTGCTTAATTCGAACCTGTCTGTAGTTTCTAATTCCTTTTCTTCTGTTTTTATAGTTTCAGTTTCAATTAAACTATCACTTATAGTTTGATTGAATTTTCTATGTTCTCTTGATTTCAGTTCACCCTGCAAAATGTTTTCTATATGAGCAACATCACGCCCCTGATATCTTTTTAGTTGTTGTTTGACAATAATCAAATCTGCTAAACCTGAAGGTGCTACTTTTCCTTTTGTGTTTGGAATTCGGTTATCAAAAATATGAAAATCAGGACTAAGAAAAAAGTCGTTTGCAGATAAATGTCCCCACATTGATTTCATTGGTTTTGTGGTTACTACGAGTGTTTTTCCGACACGACTAACTGAATTTGTTTTTTGGCTTTGAGTTAAAATTAATAATTCATTGGACAGTTCTTCCATTTCATTTTTCAGTTTGGCTACTAACTTATCAATTCCCATTGAGGAAATACTCAACTTTCTTTCCTTGAGAAGTACTTGTGTATTTTCAGACAAATTTCTTTCAGCAGTAATTTTGAATTTGAATTGTGTCGAGAGTCCGGATATTGGTTTGAACTCTCCTACTCCTGACAAAAATTGGCTATTTGATATGAGTTCAGTTTTAATGCTTTCAACAGGAGTTATTTGTGATGCTCTCCTTACGTCGAAATTCGCATTATTTTTGATTTGAGTTCTAGCATTCAGTATTTCTAACTGACCTAATGTATTCATTCGTTGAATGCTCTCCTTAAACACGTTAAGCTTACTCAATTCTTCAGGAGGCATATAGCCGGGACGAGCTACTTGGGGTGTTGTTTCCAGATAAGAATGGTCTAAATCCATTATTTCATTTATAGCATTTTTTAATTTATAATATAATGCCGCTTTATCTTTTATTTTCCTCTTTTGCTCATCATATTTTTTTTGTTCATATTCTTCTTGTCTTTTTTGCTCTTCCTCTCTTAAAGTAAGAATGCTTTTCAATTCCGCTGGTGTGGGAAGCCTTAGAACTCTTTTTCTATATTTTTTCAATTCATAGCCGGTTGTTGGGAAATCATTTTTGGAAGATATTATTTCCATAATTTCCAGATCTCTTAGTGCATTTGTTAATTCTTCAATTGGTTTCTCATGTTGTTCAGGTAAATACTTAATTGCTATAATACTATCCTTAAGATTTTTTACCGAATTCATGTAATTCGTTTCCTTTATTACTGCATCAACCGAGGAACCAAAAACATCTTTCACAGCTTTTTCTAACTCATTCAATGTAATCTTGTTTTGAGTAGAAAATTGCGTTAATTTAGTTTGGAAATGGATAAGTTTATTGTATATCATCAAATCTGATAATGATGAGATGAAATTCTTGGATTTTACAAAATCATTTGAGGCTTTTTTGAGAATATCTCTGGGGTTTTTCTGTCCTACTGATTTTGCTAATGCTGACTGATAGTCAGAACTTTGACTTAAGTCAATTGCCATTTTTTTTGATGGCTTAACTGCAGGTCTTTGAAGAACAAATTTGAAAATTGATTCCATAACTTACTCCTTTATTTAAGTTAAGAAATATATTTTTTTTCGATTTCTACATAGGAATATTAAATCGCACAATTATTTTAATCAATTTGTTTTTTTTCGAAAATACGATAATAAATAATAGTCTTTTTTTTCTTAATGAAAAATATATTCAAAATATAATTAAAATTTACATTTCTATTTACTATTATTAATATACACTAATTCTATTTTTTTCCGTAATTTTGAAGATTTGATATTAAACACTCTTATATAAAATTTAAAAAATTGAGGTAATATGAATATCTTAGTAGCTATCTCAAGGGTTCCGGATACAACAACTAAAATTTTGGTTGGAAGTAATGGTCGCAATATTGATACAAATAATGTGAAGTTTATACTGAATCCTTATGATGAATTTGCTTTGGAAGAAGCGATTCAATTAAAAGAAAAGAATGGCGGAAAAGTAATCGCTATTACTGTCGGACCTGCTCAAGCTCAGGAAACATTACGCAGTGCTCTTGCAATGGGTGCGGACGAAGCTGTTCATTGCAAAATTGAATCAGAATTTGATTCAAACACTGTGGCTGTAAATATTGCTGATTATGCAAAAAGAATGAATCCGGATATTATTTTTATGGGCAAGCAAAGCATTGATTTCGATTCTTTGCAATTACCTTCCTTGCTGTCAGAACACCTAAATTTGCCTCTCGCAACGATTGTAACCAAATTAACAATTGAGGGAACTTCTGTGAAAGCTGAAAGAGAAATTGAAGGTGGTAAAGAATTGGTGGAAACATCACTTCCTTGTATTATTTCAGCTCAAAAAGGCTTGAATGATCCACGTTACCCAAAATTACCGGATATTATGAAAGCGAAAAAGAAACCAATCGAAGAAATCGAAGCAACAACTTCCGACTTATTTGTTGAAGTTGTTGGAATGGAATTACCTAGTAAGACACGTTTGAATAAGATGTTTGGCAGTGAAGATGCCGACATCAATGAAGTTGTTCGTTTGTTACACGAAGAAGCTAAAGTGATATAGGAGGAATGGAAATGAAAACAATTTTTGCATATTTAGATTCAGTAAATGGAACTATTAAACGTACAGCATTTGAAATTGCAACTGCTGCTGCAAAACTAAAAGCAGAAAAAGGTTCTGAAGTATTTGCAATTGCTGTTAATGCTGATAATTCAATTGCAGAACAAGTAAAAGAGTACGGTATTGAAAATTTTATTAATATCAAAAGTGATTTACTTGCAAAATTTTCATCTCAGGCAACTGCTGAAGCTATTTTCCAGGCAGCACAAGAAAAAGGTGCTGACGTATTCCTATTCCCAGCAACTTCTGCAGGATTGGAATTAGCTCCACGCATCTCTGCCAAAATGAAAGCAGGTTACATTGCTGACGTAATTGACTTCAAATTTGATGGCGATACGATGCTCATAAAAAAACCTGTTTATGCAGGAAAAGCAATTATCACCAATAAAATTAACACAGAAGTCAAAGTACTTTCACTTCGACCAAATGTATTCACTGCAGTAAAAAATCCGGCAGGAAGCGTTAATTTCGTTGATTTCACTCCAAATCTTAATAATGAAAATGTAAAAGCATTCGTGTCAAATACTTTCAAGAATGAAGGTAAATTGGACGTGAAGGAAGCCGACATCATCGTTTCCGGTGGACGTGGCATGAAAGATGCTGACCAATTCGGGATAATCGAAGATTTGGCTGGTACTCTTGGTGCAGCTGTTGGTGCTTCTCGTGCAGTAGTTGATGCCGGATGGCGTCCTCATGGCGAGCAGGTTGGTCAGACAGGCAAAACTGTGTCCCCTACTCTTTATATCGCTTGCGGTATTTCAGGTGCTATTCAGCACTTAGCCGGTATGTCCACTTCCAAATTCATTTTGGCTGTTAATAAAGATAAAGATGCACCGATTTTCAAAGTTTCCGATTTTGGCATCGTGGGAGATTTATTCGATGTTGTTCCAAAATTGAATGAAGGTATCAAGAAGATTAAAGGATAATACCTTAATTATTATACAAAAAGGGGCGTCAGCCCCTTTTTTATCTCTCAATAACCACATTCTTCACTTCTGCAGGAAGTAGTGTTTGGTTGTTTCCACTAAATTAATGAATTATCATTAGATTAACTCACTTATTTAGAAGAAAGTTATATATATCCTTTTGATTGTAACCAACAACTTGTCCTAGACGACTAGAATGGTCCCAATGGTTTCCTTTAATGAACTTTGTCTGCTTAAAGTAATTTAAAGTTTCAGGAGATAAAATCACATTTGTCTGTCCTAACACATTATATGTATGTTGAACAGGTTCTAAGTCTAGTCCAATCATTTCAACTGTTAGGATAAGTAATATTAATAGAAATTGAAAGGTTTTCATATTTTCCTCAACTTTTATTTAATTACATTGAATTTTGAGGTATATTCCTTATTTCCACATTTTAATTTCAATAAATAAAATCCCGATGGTAATGATAATAGTTAATACCTAATGCATCGTCTAATTTTTTACCGGGTGAACCCCAATTCCACCCTAAAAGAAAATTATTCTTATCGAAATTTCTGTCATAAATACCGGGGTCATTAAAGTTATGAGGTAATTTTGGCGGATCAATAATATTTTGTGAAAATAAGGGAATGACCAAAATAATCACAAAAATTGATGAAATTATAGTTTTCAT
The DNA here is from genome assembly GCA_001804565.1 of Ignavibacteria bacterium GWF2_33_9. Taxonomy (GTDB): domain Bacteria; phylum Bacteroidota; class Ignavibacteria; order Kapaibacteriales; family UBA2268; genus GWF2-33-9. Next base: position 66,907 of record MHAC01000020.1, read on the forward strand.
TGCATTTCTCCTTATTTCTCAATAATTAGTTTTAAAGTTTTAGAGAATGTATCTGAATGAATTACAATGAAATAATTGCCTGAAGAAATTCCTGAAGTTGCTGTTTGGATTTTGTGTTCTCCCGAATCCAAAAAATCTGAAAAAATATTTCGAATTAATTTACCTTCTATTGACATAAGGTCTATAGATACTTTAGCTGATTTTGGTAAATTGAATTGAATTGTTGCTCTCTGATTTGTTGGGTTTGGATAAAGTGTGTCAAAGTTTTTTTCACCCTCTGAAATTCCAACAAATTTATTGTTAAATAACCACAAAAT
>MHAC01000021.1:0-35032 GCA_001804565.1 Ignavibacteria bacterium GWF2_33_9
TACGTTAATACACAAGAGACAGTTTGAATAACTGCCTCAAAGACATAAAAGAAACTGCTCTTTCGGGAGCAGTTTCTTTTTTAGTGTGTGATGTTCTTATAATTGAATGATAATATTATCAATCAATCTTGTTGTGCCAAACCAACAGGCGAGTAAAATGACAATTCTATCTCCGGAATGGAATTCATCCATTAATACGAAAGTAAAATCAATCACTGTTTCCACATAATCAATTTTAATTAATGATGAAGTAAGCAAAGATTTAGTGATAAATTTATTTATTTCATTTCTTTTTCTCATTCCTCCAAGAATCTTCTCTTTTGCTGCAATTAACGATTTATTTAAAATCGCAGCTTGAGTAAATTCTTCCTGACTTAAAAATCTGTTACGAGAACTCATTGCTAGTCCATTATTTTCACGAATAATTGGAGCCATAACAAGTTGAATATCCAAATTCAGATCATTCACCATCTTTTGAATAACCATAAATTGCTGATAATCCTTTTGTCCGAAAATTCCAACATCACATTTTGTGATATTGAATAACTTAAGTACAATAAGTGCTACTCCATCATAATGAGTTGGGCGGGTGACACCTTCCAGTATTTTAGTTATTCCACCCAATGAAATTTGAGTGCTGAAATGTTCTCCATACATTTCAGAGACTTCCGGATAAAAAAGGTAGTCGCAGCCTGTTTTCTCCAACAAATTTCTGTCACGTTCGAAATCACGTGGATACTTGTCGTAATCTTCATTCGGACCAAATTGCTTTGGATTTACAAATAGAGTGGAAATCACTACATCACCAAGTTCTTTCGCATGGTTTAATAATGAAAGATGTCCATCGTGCAAATACCCCATTGTCGGAACAATGACGATTTTTTTGCCTAGCTCCTTAACTTTGTTCATCTCAGAATGAGTTTCAGAAACAGTTGTTATAATTTTCATTTATTTATCGATTAAATGGTAATATTTCTACTTTATCATTTGTTTTTTCAACAATTAGTTTTTCAAATTTATCTGCTTGAGATTCTAAAACATCAATTATGAAACAAACTTTTTCTTCATATTCTTCCTTCAGATTAATGGAATAATTTTCGAAAGTATGTTTCAAAATTGCAATAAAATTGTAATCACAAGTAATTTTGAATGTTTTAGTTAAGTAAATAATTTTCTTTTCGGTAAGTTCAAGTGCAGTTTTTGCTGATTCGGCATAAGCTCTGGCCAGTGGACCGACTCCAAGCTTAGTACCTCCAAAGTACCTGGTAACAATAACCAAAATATCTTTGTAATCGAAAGAATTAATTGCTTGGAAAATGGGTTTGCCGGCTGTTCCTGAGGGTTCACCATCGTCTGAATATCGGAAAGTATTACCATCCAAACCTAAAGAATAAGCAAAGCAATTATGAGTAGCATTATAATGTTCTTTACGGACTAAGGCGAGAATTTCTTCGGCATTATCACGGGAGGAAATAGGAAAAACCTGACCAATAAATCTGGATCCCTTTATCTTAATTTCAGCAGAACAATTATTTGCAATCGTAAAATAAAAATCCGAATTATCACTTAAATTCACCATTATTACTTTTCAATAGATGCTTTTAACTTTTTATATTCTTTATGCAGCTTAATATCGAAACGTAATTTCCAAACTAACCACATTGCTTCCCAAATAATTTTCTTGTTCATTTTGGAAACTCCACTCCGTCTGTCAATGAAAATAATGGACATTTCTTTAATTCTAGCACCAAGCTTCCACATTCGATAATTCATTTCAATTTGGAAGCCGTATCCATTAGTTTTGATTTCCTTCAGGTTAATATATTTCAGATATGAAGCACGAAAACATTTAAAGCCGCCTGTTGCATCATGTAGTCTCATTCCTGTAATAATTTCAGAATATACATTTGCACCATAACTGAGGATTAATCTTCTCAGAGGCCAGTTAACAACGTTAACGCCTGAAACATAACGAGAGCCAATTACGAGGTCGTATTTCTTAATTTCGTTAAGCAATCGTGGTAAATCTGCAGGGTCGTGCGAAAAATCTGCATCCATTTGCATAATATATTCAAATCCATTTTCCAATGCCCACTGAAATCCCTCACAATAAGCAGTACCCAAACCCATTTTCTTCATTCTAACTATTACATGGAGTTTTGGGTCACTTCCCATCATTTCTTTCACTTTTTGCGAAGTACCGTCAGGAGAATTGTCATCTACAATCAAAATGTCTGTATCAGGTAGATTTGATTTGATCGCAATAATCAATTTCTCGATATTTTCAATTTCATTAAATGTTGGTATTACAACAATTGTTTTCATAAAAAACCTCAGGTTTGGCCGTGACCTTTTATCATCAACCATATAGTTCTGATGATAATTTCTAAATCTAATGTTAAAGAAAAATTTTCTATATAATAAAAATCGTCTTTCAATCTATTTTTAATTTCTTCTATGGAAAATTCATAATTTGTGTACTGAATCTGCCACCAACCGGTAAGACCCGGGCGAATTTTGAGGCGGCGTTTATATTGAGGTAATGCTCTCGAAAAATCTTCGACAAATTTTGGAACTTCAGGTCTTGGTCCTACAACGCTCATATCACCAATAAGTGCATTGATAAATTGTGGAATTTCATCAATATGTGTTTTCCTGATAAATTTTCCGAAAGGTGTTACACGAGGATCATTTTGTTGTGTCCAATTTGGTTTTTGCTCCTTCTGTGTCGTCTTCATTGAACGAAATTTATAAATCTTGAAATTCTTACCTTCTTTGCCAACTCTTTCTTGTACGTAAAATATTGGTCCTTTTGATGATAATTTCACTAATACTGCAACAAGTAACCACACCGGCAAACCAATAATTATTACAATTAAACTGAATATGATATCAAATGTTCGTTTCAGAAATGCCTGATATGGTTTAAGAATTTGTGTTGAAATTTCGATTAATGGCACTCCCCATAAATTTCTAGCACGTGTTTGACCGGAAAATACTTCGTAAAGATCGGGCTGAATTTTAACACGAATATCAGCATCGACTGCTTTCGAAGCAATATCGAGTAATTCGTCATGATTGAGATCTGATGAAAGCAAAACAATTACTTCCGGTCGGTCTAATCGAATAGCATCCTCTAATTCATCAAATCCGAGATGTATTGGAATATGTTTAACTGGATTTTTAGGTAATATTTTATTTGGAATTAATATGCCGCTTATGGAAAAACCCCAATTAACTGATACGAGTGTTTTTTCGTAAAAGTCCAAACAGCTGTAATAATCACCAATTACAAGCATGGGTATTGTGATTATTTTTTTTGTTCTTAACTTTTTCTGAATTTGTCTTTGTATGATTCTACCAAATGCAAGTAAAAGGAAAAATACAAAAAAGTACAGTAAAAACATCATCCTGGGTGAATTGCCAGAATCCGTATAAACAAGGAATATTATGATGATTGTACCGATTAATACAGCTTTGAAAACACCTTTTAATTCTTCGAATGGCGATTGTTCATACCAGTTTTTATACAAACCGGTAAGGAATAATGTTAGGAACCAGAAGAATAAGAAGAAGATATAAGTAATAATCTTAGTTTCAAAATCAGGTGTGATTGTAACGGGAACTAATCCTGAATGGAATCTAAACCAATATTGTGCAACAAAACTTATGGAAATTGCAATGAAATCTGCAAGTATCTGAAGTAATATTTGAATTCGTATATTATTCATTTATCACCATTTGGACTCGCTTTTATTTGTAAAAAATAAATAAAATGCAAGAAATAATCCATAATTCATTGCTATAAAATAAGTTGGGAATTGCATGAATGGGACTTTTAATTTCACCTTGTCGAAAATATATCCCAATAAAGCAAGTCCGGTAAATACTAAAATTACATATAATGTGTAATCAAAAATTATTCCATTTCCATAGTTCAGTAATGAACCCAAAATTATCGAAAGTAAAAGAAATGGAGTGAAATATCTTAATAATTTATGTGAAAAGATAAAAAAGGCTGTTCTGAAATGCTTAAAAGAAAAAAGCTCCCGTGCATGGTAAATGGATTCCAATCCACCTGAAGTTACTCTTGCTCTTCGCCCGATTTCATTTTTCAAGGATTTCTTCCTGAATTCAATAACATAAGTGTTTGTATCGTAAATAACTCGTTTTTTTGCAATATTGACATCCAGAAGAGGAGTGTAATCATCGCATATTTTATCATTCGGTAAAAGTTTGTAAAGTTCTTTCCTAACTGAATAAAATGCTCCAAGACTATTAACGGTTGAGAAAACCTGACTTTCAAGATATTTTGTCTTTGATTCGAATGATTGGTACATTTTCTCGCCTTTATGTCCGGCATTTTCTCCGGTCGGATTTTCTGAATATATCATCGGAGAAATTACTGCACCAACTTCAGGATCTGAATAATTTGATATAATTTTGGCAATTGTATCCTTTTGCAAAATAATATCTGCATCCATAAAGCAGATTAGATCGTTTTCAACCAAGGGTGTCAGTTTATTTAGAGTTGCATTTTTGCCGCCTCTCGGAAAATCATAAACTTTTATTCTTCCATATTTGTCAGCAAGCATTTGGCATATTTGGTAGGTGCCATCATTTGACCCATCCGAGCCAATAAGTACATTGATTTTTTCGAGTGGATAAGATGATTTAAAAATTGATTCAACAGATTTTTCAATTAAATTTGCTTCATTATGAGCAGAAATGATAATAGTTATATCAGGCTTAAAGGATTTATCTTTTTTTATATTTTTACCGGAAAATCTTACCCATATAGTTAAAAGTAAATTGTATAAAATATAATTATACAATATACCTGTAACTCCAATTCCAATTAATATGTATCCGAAAATTATCAAATTATAACTCATTCAGTTGGACAAAAAACCGAAAATTATGCTCATCAGAACATCCGCAGTTGGCATATCTATAATTCAAAAATAATGCTAAATTATTTATTACTTCATATCCGAAATTAATTTCAGCAGCAAGTGTCTGTATTAAATTCCCATCAAGAAACTTCACAGTAGGAGAATCTCCCTGAAAACCTGTATCGGGATTTTCGAAACGAAATCCCCAGCGTGGATCTCCGCCAACATTTCTAATTAAATTACCACTTGGGTCATAGATATTTTCGCCATGGCGAGTATATGTCAATTTGAATTTAAGTGGGAATTTCTGTCCCCACCAGTATTGCATAAGCAGTCCGTATTGTTCGGAATTTGGCAGCAGAAAAGAACCGAGCATCATACTATCATTTGTATATGCATTCTGATGATTGAAATGAGTGTAAGTATAAGGCTCTACTCTGGCATATTCCACACCAATATCTGTATTAAATTCTAAACTTGTTATTGCGGCAATATTGAAAGCAGTTTTATTGCTCCAATAACCTGTTCCAATTTTTTCCATAATTATATCATCAAGCAGGAATGAAGATTTAATCTGTAAATTGCGAATAGGACGAATGACAAAATCCATCCCCATCAAAGAATTATCTCTGTCATGCAATTGATGTTCCAAAGATTTCAAAAAACTTAATGGATTAAGATATGCGAAGTCCAGTCCACGATCTGCAATAATAACACTTTCCCAAAAAGTAATTTCACCCCAACTTGGCAATGCAGTAAAACTATGCTGTACCAAATACTTTTGTGCAAGTTTTGCAGCAAATCCTGTAGAATATGTATCTGTAGCATATCCTATCAAGTTAGCAAATGAATAAGAATACCGGAAACTTGAAAAATTAGCACTCAAGGATAATTCATCTAAAGGTGGTGACATAGTCGATACAAAAGGACGTTGAAATAACCCTGCTCCGGATAGTTCTTCCTGTCTGCCGAACTTAGCACGAAACCACCCACTTTCGAATGTAACATGAGACTGAGTCAAATCTATATCACTGCCCAATTTTGCAAATTTCAGACTTTTCATATATTCAGTACCGTAAGCAACCGACCTGTCACCACTAAAATCTCTGCCATTTGTTGCCTGTAAGAAAAATCCGAAATTATCATTGAAAGAACCATACCAACGCAATCCTAATGTGCCAACTATCAGATACTTTGATGAATCAGCATTTGTCTGATTAATGTAATCAATTGCTGCGAGTGGACGTACTTCAGTTGTTAATGAGCGTGAATTGTATCGATAAAATGCTTTATTCGTTCCGTCAAATAAACCTTTAAAAAAGATTTGAGTTGAATCAGTTTCCGAAGGAAAAACTACTGAATAATCACCGTATCCAAAGTCAAAGAGATATTTATTTGCAGTTTCAATTTCAGATTTTGTGAAATGAAAATGCTTATTTTCATTGTTTACCTGCTTCAAAATCTTAATGATTTCCTTTCGCTGTAAAGGTAATTTGGATAATGTGTTATGCTCCATTAATCCCTTCGATTCCAACCTTAAAAGAAAGTCATAAACTGAACTAGTAATTGGAACATCGTCCAATTGAGCGAATAAGGTATTGCTGATAAAAAAGATAAATATTAGGATTTTCTTGTATTTCATTCAATATTCTTTATTAAAATCTATTATTTTTTGGAAGTATAATAGATACTCCAAATGATATTAACAATAGTTGCTGCTGTACCGAGCAATGCACCATATACACTATACTTTTGAATTTCTAACCATGCAGGTATATCTTGTTTTCTTGGTATATAAATTTGGTCTCCGGCATTTACATATACATTTTCACCGGGTTTTTCCCAAATTAGATTTCTGCCTCGGATGATTCTCGCCCTGTCTTTTTCGGCACCATCGGCATAACCACCAGCCCTTGTTATGTAATAATCCATTGTCTTATTTGTTTCGAATTCTATATATCCCGGATTTGTGACTTGTCCATAAACATAAATTTGATGGGGCATTTCGGGAACATCAATTATATCTCCACTACGTAACGACACATTGTATTTATTTTCATTTTCATTGAATAATTTTTCGAAATCACAGGATACATAATTTTTGAAATAATGCATATCTATCATAAAGCGGGTTGTATCTTCTAAAGTCAGGTTGCTATACTGAAAGGATTCATTGAAATCCTTTTTAACATCCATTTTATATTCAGCATTCTTACTGAATCTGTAAATCGTTGCCAAAGGTAAATGTGCATTATTAGTAAAACCTCCTGCCATATCGATCAAATCACGCAATCTGGTTTTTTCATTTTCAATCACGTAAACGCCCGGTTTTTTCACCTGACCTTTTATTGAAACTGTAGAGATTTTTACTTGTTCATTTATTTGTTTTTTACCAACAACAAGTATGCTGCCTGGTTCTATGTCGAAATCAGATTGTTGCAAGTTACCATTAGTATCGGCTACAATGTTTATTTTTTGATTGTCAGAATATAGAACAATATTGTCTAAATCGGCATTGTGAGTAAGTCCATATCCAAGACTAAGCAATAATGATGCTTTATCACCTTTTTTGTATGGCACGGTGACAGGTCTGTTAACTTCTCCTGCAATTTGTATTGTTGAATAGTCATTAAATTCAAAAGGGACAATTATTTCATCTCCTTCACGAACATAAGGATTGAATCTAGGATCATTTAATGCCTTAGACTTTTCAATATCAACATTTTTGGAAGTACCTTCATTGTGCAGTACTATTACATTGCGTGAATAGTACGTAGAAATAGGGTAATACTGACTTTCTCCAAATACTTTTTCTCTTTCTCTTAATTGTTCATTGTATTGTGTAATAGCCCGATATTGTTCTACCGGAACATTATCTGAATTCATTTTATTTGCATAATTTATCGCTGATGAAACCTGAAATGATGCAGGGATAGAATATACATTAGGGAAAAGTACATTGCCACGAATTGTAACCAAACACATACGTGGCTGCTGCAAAAGTAGTGAAATTTTTATATCTTTATTTTTTGCATTAAAAAATTGCTGAATAGTATCCTGTGCTTCTATTATCGTTTTATTTCCAAGATGAATTTCACCAAATCTCGGAATAACCAAAGACCTGGAAGGTGAAACAATAACATTTATAGGGTAAGGCACAAGGGGTAGAATTGTTAATGAGAAAACATCTCCGGGTCCAATATTGTAAACACTAGGATCAACAATATTCCCCTGAGGCATTTGTTGTGTATTTTTTGAAGTTTCAGAACTTAAGCCTTTTGAATATTGCTCAAGCATTTGCTGACTTGATTGTAGCGGGTCATCACCTTTTGATGTTTGAGCTTGCAAAGTAACAAATGGGAAAAATGATAACAAACATAAAATTACTAACTTTTTCATACTATTCTCTATTTAATCAAAATTAATATTTGATTTTACACAAATATTGAAAATTCAAAATTATATAATTAATAGTAAACGAAAAAAATCATTAATAATTAATTTAACGTTATAAAAAAATCTTTTCTTCGATTATCTTTACGATTCTTTCAGATGCTTTTCCATCCCAGAGCGAAGGAATTGATTTTCTTTTAGGAGGATTAACCAGAAATCGCTTAATTTCTGTCATAATATTTTCGTAATCTGGTTCGCAAAGCACATTGGTACCTAATTCAATAGTACTAGGCCTTTCAGTTGTAGTTCTTAATGTTAAACAGGGAATATTCAGAAAAGTAGTTTCTTCCTGAATTCCACCGGAATCTGTCATTACAAAATCCGCATTTTTCATTAAATTAAGGAAATCAAGGTAAGGTGCAGGTTCAATTAACTTAATATTTGAATTAGCAATCAAATTATCATATAATTCAAATTCCTTCATCATCTTAGTAGTTCTCGGATGAATAGGAAAAATTATCTTACGGAATTGAGCAAGATATTCGAAAATTTCAATAAATTTCTTCAGATTGATTATATCATCTACATTACTAGGTCTATGCAAAGTAACCAAAATATATTCTTTGGGATTGACTTGCAAATCATTTAGAATTGAAGAATGATCTGCTTTTTCAAGAGCATAAACTAGAGAATCAATCATTGTATTTCCAACAAAGAAGATAGAATCTTCACTAATCCCTGTCTCTTTCAAATGATTGTAACCACTTGTTTCTGTCACGAAAAAGTAATCTGAGATAGAATCAGTAGCAATACGGTTGATTTCTTCGGGCATATCTCTGTCGAAACTGCGCAAACCTGCTTCTATATGTGCAAGTTTTATTCCTTTTTTAACTGAAGTAAGTCCGCACGCAATTGTAGAGTTCACATCTCCAACAACGATTACCAAATCAGGATTTTCGAGGTTCAATACTTTTTCGAATTCAATCATGATTTTAGCTGTTTGTTCAGCATGAGTTCCTGAACCAACACCAAGGAAATAATCAGGTTGCGGCATTTCCAGATCACGGAAAAATGCATCAGATAAATTATAGTCGTAATGCTGACCTGTATGACAAATCAAATGTTTGAAATTTTTCCCTTGTGAAGCACGAATCAGCGGTGCAACTTTCATAAAATTTGGTCTTGCACCCACCACTGAAATCACTTTTTTCATCGACCTTCTCCGAGCAGAACAATATTTGAACGATCAGCAATCTCTATGCATGCATTTCTGGTATCAACTACCATTTTACTATGTTTGCATATCATTTCATAATCGAAAGCAGAATGATTTGTTGTGATAATTGTTAAATCATAATCTTTGAGATTTACTTTGCTTATCTCAGGAAGTGATTCATATTCAACATCGTGAATTCTGATTTTAGGTATATAAGGATCATAATAATCAATTGTGCCGATATTATCCTTAGAAAGCAGCTCAGCAACTTTCAGAGCAGGGGAATGACGTAAATCATCTACATCTTTTTTAAATGCCATACCAAGAATGAGAACTTTTGCTTTTTTCAGAGAAATATCTTGTTTTGCAATTTCACGGATAGCCATGGATTCAACATAAAACGGCATATCTTCATTAATTTCAGCAGCAAGTTGGATAAAATTAGTAACGAAATCATGTTCACGAGCCATCCAAGCCAAATAATAAGGATCAATAAGAATGCAATGACCGCCAATTCCGGGACCCGGGTAAAATGGCATGAAACCAAATGGTTTTGTTGAAGCTGCATCCACGACTTCCCAAATATTTATACCAATTCTATCGCAAAGTTTTGCCAATTCATTAACCAAGGCAATATTTACACTACGGAAAATATTTTCAAGCAATTTTTCCATTTCAGCTATTGAAGGAGTGCTTACTTTTTTGATTTTGCCGACAACCAATCCATGCATAATTGCGGCTAGTTCAGTGGAATCTTCGTTCACACCACCGACAACAATGGGCGTATTATCAGTTTTCCATACTTTATTACCCGGGTCAATTCTTTCGGGTGAAAAAGCAAGATAGAAGTCTCCACCGCATTTCATTCCTGATTTTTCTAAAATAGGAAGAACATATTTTTCTGTGGTTCCCGGAAAAGTAGTACTTTTTAGGATTATAATCTGTCCTTGCTTCATATTTGCTGAAATATCTTCCGCTGCACGTATGATAAATGATATATCAGGGTCTTTGTTTGGAGTGAAAGGTGTTGGAACGCAGATGAAAATCCCGTCACATTCTTTGATGCGGGAAAAATCAGTAGTTGCTTCAAATATTTTGTCGTTCACTACCTGTTCCACCAGATCATCATCAATATCTTGAATATAATTTACGCTCCGATTGAGTAAATCTACTTTGACTGCATCAATTTCGAAGCCTATAGTTTGGTAACCTTTGCGAGCAAATTCTATTGCTAAAGGCAGACCCACATAACCTAAACCGATTACTCCGATTGTTGATTTCTTATTGAGTAATCTTTCTTTAATTTCATTAACTGAATTATTCATTTTATTAAAAAATTTATAAATGCAAGTTTAATTATTTTCAAAATTAATCAACTCTGTAAAGAGTTTTATAAAATTCACTAAAATTTGTTCTTTCTTTGAGATTTTGCAGCCAAATTTTATTTTCAAGATACCAATTAATCGTTTTTTCCAGAGCAGGATGAAAATTATATTTTTCATCCCAATTAAATGAATTACGGATTTTATCTGAATTTATGGAATATCTCAAATCATGTCCAAGTCTGTCTTCGACAAATTCAATCAGGTCCTCGCTTTTACCAATTATGCGTAAAATTGATTTTATAAGTGTTAGATTGTCCAGTTCATTGCCGGAAGCAATATTGTAAATTTCTCCTTCCTTCCCCTTTTCAAAGCATTCCAGTATTGCTCGGCAATTATCTTCCACATAAATCCAATTCCGGATATTTTCACCAGTTCCGTAAACAGGAATTTTCTTCCCTTCCAGGGCATTTGTAATTACTAGTGGAATGAGTTTTTCGGGATACTGATTTGGTCCAAAATTGTTGGATGAACGAGTAATGATTGCCGGAACACTATGAGTTTTGTAATACGACCTCACAAATAAATCAGCAGAGGCTTTAGATGATGAATAGGGTGAATTAGGCTGCAAATTGGAATTTTCGTCGAATGTTTCACCTGACGAAGCGCTTCCATACACTTCATCAGTTGAAATCTGCAAAAATTTAGTTAGTTTAAATTGCTTGGCTATATTCAGTAAATTCAAAGTCCCTTCAACATTAGAATGCATAAAAGGATAACTATTTTGTATTGAACGGTCAACATGGCTTTCTGCAGCAAAATTGATGATTGAATCAATTTCTTCCTTGTACATTATTTCAGAAACAAGTTTAAAATCGGCAATGTCGCCTTTGTAGAATTTGTAATTCCCAAAATCAACAAATGGTAATAAATTATCAGGATTTCCGGCATAGGACATCAAATCCAGATTGAACACATTATAATCCCTTTCTTCTAGAAGAAGTTTTATAAAATTACTGCCGATAAATCCGGCACCGCCTGTGATTAATATATTTTTCATAATTAATGATTTCAAGACGAATTAATCTTCAATCCAGTCAATAGACCTGTCGGAAAGTTTTACGACAACAGCGGCTATTGATGCATAAGAATCTGAATAAGTCAGAATCCTTGTGTCTGCATTCAAGTCATTTGCAAAGTAAGGGGAACCGAAAAATACAAGAATTGACTTACGTCCTCCACTTAAAATATCAATTGCTTTTTTAAGATTTTCAGGCAAAGTTACTTCTTTTGCTTCCGTGAAATTTCGGAAGAAAATCGGAAATAAAATTAATTCAGTTTCAAAAATCGTTTTTTGAATTTCCTTTAAATGCTCCAGTTCCAGATTTTCATCAAGATATCCGAAATCAATGTCAAATTCTGTTGCATCACCTAGCATTTTCATAAATTGAGATGCCTTGTCAAAATTCTCGCTTCTTTGTAAAAGTGAAAAAACAGCGAGTGATTTAATGTCCTTCAAAGGAATTAGCGAATCATCGCCTTCTGTTTTCAAAGCATAATATGCATATTTTAATGCTTTGTAAGGATGTTCTGTGAAAAGATTACTATTCATATCTTCACGATGATATTGAGGCATAATTCCTGTCCATCGCTTTTCAGCAATTATTTTTTCACATGAATTTATTAACAAAGATCTGTAATCAGTATTTTCATCTGCTAATTTCGCAATAAGCTCTATTAAATGTTCATCATTCGCAGGCATTAAGAGAACATTATTACCGGCTTTCACTGATAATTCAGCAATTTCTTCATCTGAATAATTCTCAGTAATTGCTTTCATTTCCAAAGCGTCAGTTACAACAAGTCCGTCAAATCCCATTTCGTCTTTCAGAATTCCTGTAATAATATTTTTAGAAAGTGTTGCAGGTAGATTTGATTTATCCAAATCGGAGATAACAAGATGCCCGACCATAATTGATTTCACTCCTTGAGCTATAGCTGTTTTGAATGGGATAAATTCATTTTTTTCGAGCTCATCCCTTGTAAGATTCAAAACAGGTAAATCAAGATGAGAATTTATTACAGTATTTCCATGCCCGGGAAAATGCTTTACACAAGCAAGTACTTTTTCGTTTTGAGTTCCCTCGATATATGCCTTAACGTTTTGGGACACAATATCGGAAGTATCACCAAATGAACGGACATTAATAACGGGATTTTGAGGATTATTATTTATATCAGCCACAGGAGCAAGGTTCCAATGCGCACCGATTACTTTTGCTTCGAGGGCAATTAGTGCTGCACATTTTTTTGTATATTCTGTTTTTCCTGCAGCTCCAAGAGCCATCATATGAGGAAACTCGGTTCCTTCGGAAAGTCTCATTGAGATACCATTTTCGAAATCACCACAAAAAAGAAGTGGAATTTCAGCAAAAATTTGCAATTCATTTGTTACTTTGATATTCTCTTCAACATTGCCTCCAAAAATACAAAATCCGCCAATTCCTTCTGAAACTAATTTTGTGATTCTCGATTTGTAATCAACATTTTCAAGATATGATTTTACCAATAAGCGGGGGAAAACCATCTGAGCAGCTAATTCGTATGATGTCCATTGATTAATTTTTTTCATTAGAACCGTTGGTTAATATTACATTTCCATTTTCGAAATCAAGAAATTTTTGTTTGATAAATTCGGGAATTGAAATTGACTTTCTTGTTTGCAAATCAATATATACATAAGTTGAACTCAGTTTGGAAAGTAATAAATCATTATTTTTTACGGCAAGACTTTCGAAAACAATTGAGGAATTACCAATTTGGCTAACTCTGGTGAAAATTTCAATCTCATCCAAAAATTCTGCAGGATTAAAATAATCAATTGAATGTGCAACTGTCATTACGGGAAATTTAACAAAATCCTTCAGATTATTAATGAAATTCAGATTTTGCAGATAATTCGTTCTTCCATTTTCGAATATTGAAAAATACTGAATATTATACAAAATACCGATTGCATCTACTTGACCGAATTGCACTTTAATTTTATTACTAAATGTGAACTTTTGGAGTTCTTGTTTCAAATTAAATTCAATAGGCATATTAATTTACTATTTTTCTTGAAATTTCTTTTATTATACTTGCAGCAGTTAATGATTCTTCATAAGTTACGTCCAAATGGAAGACCGCACGAATATTCTGACCACCAATTCCTGATACCAGAACGTTATTTTCGGCCAATGATTTCACAAAATTATCAACTTTGATTTGCTCGGAGATGGAGAAACGGACAATGTTAGTTGCAACGCTGTCCGGATTTGCAATAATAAACTCAGATTCCGAGATTGTTTTAGTAAAATCTACTGCTTTAGTGTGATCATCTTTTAGTTTCGGTAAATTATGAGTGAGAGCGTATTTAGCTGCTGCTGCAAGCAAACCTGTCTGTCTCATTCCACCACCGAAAGTTTTACGGATTTTCCATGCACGAGAAATCGTTTCTGAATTGGAAAGTAGCATAGATCCGACCGGAGCACCGAGTCCTTTGGAAAAGCAAACACTGATTGTATCAAAAAACTTTGCATATTCTCGTAATGGAATATTTGTAATTGAATAAGCATTCCATATCCTCGCTCCATCAAGGTGCATAAATAAATTATGATTTTTAGCTAAATTATAAGCAGACTGAATATAATCAAACGAAAGAATAGTTCCGCCGTGGCGATTGTGAGTGTTTTCCAGCGCAAGGATTTTAGTTTTAGGGAAATAATAAACATCAGGTCTGATTGCTTCTTCAATTTTATTTAGAAACATTTCACCCATTACTGAATGAACAGGAAAAATTTGCGCACCGGAAAGTCTTGCCGGAGCTGCATTTTCATAATAGAAAATATGTGCATCAGCTTCTGCGATAATTTCATCCCCGGGATGTGTATTCAGTGCCAGGCAAATCTGATTACTCATTGTACCTGTCGGAACAAATAATCCTGCTTCTTTGCCGAATAAATCCGCAACATATTCTTGCAGTTCATTCACAGTTTGGTCTTCACCATAAACATCATCGCCAACCTTAGCGGAAAGCATAGCTTCGAGCATTTCTGGACTAGGTCTTGTTATTGTATCACTTCTTAAATCAATCATAGTTCAATTTGTTTATAGAATATTAAAATAGGGTTGACCATAGGTCAGTGCAATGATTTCACCAAAATACATTACAGTTGAAAAAGATAAAGGAACAAGCAAATTATCGTCAATTTTGACATTTTTCGAAATTGCTTCAAAAAATGCAGCAATCAATGATGCTATTATTCCAATCCACAAAAATGGCAATCCGGCAGAGTAAATGAAATAGAATGCAACGACAACTAATCCTGCCGAAAGAAAGAATGCTATCGAACCTTCTAAACTTTTCTTGAAGAATCGTGTTTTTCCGAATTTTTTACCAATGAGGGCCGAAGAAATATCCGAAATAATCAGGATTGTTAATGCTATCACTGCAATGAATTTCGGGAAAATCAAAATTGTCAGAAATGCCGAAATCAGTAGCCAGGAACCACCATTCAATCTGAACTTCTTCCTCTTTTTTTCGTGTTTTCTCAGTATATCACCAAAGAAAAATTCAAAAACATTGTGTATTATGGGAATCCTTTTACTCGAAACATCAATTATAACACTCAGTGCAATAAGCACACCAAGGATAATCAGAATTAGTGTTTTGTCAAGAAAAATATACCACATTGGTATATTCAAAGAAATCAAATGTATTAACTTACGTTTGACTTCAGCCCCATAAGATATGGCATTCTTTTTCTTATCATCCAAAAGAGGTTTATCTTTGTAATGGACTATTTCTTTTGATATTTCTGATTCTTTTTTCTTTAAATTTTCCATCATATTCTGGAAAAAATTATCAGTTTTTTCTAAACTTGGCATAAGTATTGATATATTTATAAAATTTAAAAAAAACAATATATAAAAAGTAAATACTTTTTTACTTTTATAGTTTTTGAAATTGCAAATTATTAAAAAATAATTTTAGAATAATAATTTAGTATTTAATTACGAAAAAAAAATGAATATTGTTACAGCAACAACAGAAGTTTCACCTATTGCAAAGACCGGTGGTTTGGGCGATATGGTCTCATTCCTATCTAAAGAATGGGTCAAACAAGGACATAATGCTATTATTGTATTACCGAAGTACAAGCATATAGATACAAATAAACTAGGATTTCAAAATCTAAAAAGAACACTTATTGTTCAAATGGGTTATTGGACTGAATTTGCAGGAGTTTGGGAAGGGAAATTACCCGGGACTGAAGTGAAGGTTTATCTTGTTGAAAATAATAATTATTTCAATCGGGAAGGAATTTATGGAGATCCAAATGAATTTTCAGATAATGACCGAAGATTCATCTTTTTCGATAAAGCAGTTTTCGAAGTTTGCCGTGCTATAAACTTCAAACCGGATATATTGCATGCACACGACTTCCACACTGGATTTTCAATGTCTTTCCTGAAAGAATTTTATCGACAAGATCCGCTTTTTAGTAAGACTGCCGGAGTATATACAATTCACAATTTGGCACATCAGGGTAAATTCAATCCATATACTTCGCTTCTTTATGCGGGTATTCCTTTCAATCAATTCACTCCTTATTCTCCCTATGAATATTTCGGAACAGTGAATGCGATGAAAGTTGGAATTTCTTATGCCGATAAAATCACTACAGTAAGTCCGAATTATTCTCATGAAATCATGCTGCCATACTATGGTGAAGGTTTGGATGGGATTCTGAAACAGCATTCAGCAGATTTTATGGGAATTTTGAATGGAATTGATGATACCGAATGGCATCCAGGGAGGGATAAACTTATTTACAAGAATTTCGATAAAAATTATCTCGAAGGAAAAAAAGAAAATAAATTAGCACTGCTGCGGGACTTTGGATTAAATGAAGGCGATGATTTGGATATGCCGCTTATTTCCATTATCACAAGACTTGCTGAGCAAAAAGGAGTAGATTTAATTACTGATAAGATGGAAGAGTTGCTTTCACAAAATAATTTTCGCTTTTTAGTTCTAGCATCGGGAGATTATAAATACGAAAAATACTTTGAATATTTACACCATCGTTTCCCAAGACGAGTTCAAATTCACATTGGTTATGATAATAATCTGGCACATAAGATTTATGCCGGAAGCGACTTTTTCCTAATGCCTTCCAGATTTGAACCTTGCGGACTTGCACAGATGTTTTCTCTGAAATACGGTACAATTCCAATTGTAAGAGAAACAGGAGGGCTTGCAGACACTGTATTGGAATATGATTATCACAAACAGATTGGGACAGGATTTACTTTCTGGCAGTATAATTCCGAAGACATGGCTTATGCGGTCAAAAGAGCTTTGGGAATATTTAATAAACAGCCACATTGGGACAAAATACGACAAAATGCAATGGAACAGAATTTTTCATCAGAAAAAACTGCACAGGATTATATTCAGGCATTTTATTGGGCACTTGAAAAAGTTAAGTAAAAAGATATGCCCAAAAAGCAAAAAATAGAACTTTTGGCACCGGCAAAGAATTTGCAGAGTGGAATTGTTGCAATTAACTATGGTGCTGATGCTGTTTATGTGGGAGCAGAAAAATTCGGGGCAAGAGCTGCTGCAGTAAATTCTATTGAAGATATTGCTCAATTATGCGAATATGCTCATCTTTTCAATGCAAAAGTCTATGCAACAGTAAATACAATCTTTTCTGACGAAGAAAATACCGAAGTACAAAATCTGATTGATAATCTTGCAGAAGCAAAAGTGGATGCTCTTATTATACAGGATTTGGGTATCCTGAAAATGAATACTCATAATTTACCTCTTTTTGCCAGTACACAAACCAATAATTATGAAATTGAGCGAATCAAGTTTTTGGAATCATTAGGATTTGAAAGGATAATTCTTGCAAGAGAACTATCTTTGGAAATGATTTGCAATATTCGTGAACATACTAAAATTGAATTGGAATCATTTATTTTTGGAGCAATTTGTGTTTCATTTAGCGGAAAATGTTATGCAAGTTATGCTTCAAATTCCCGAAGTGCAAACAGAGGAGAATGTACTCAGATATGCCGCCATAACTTTACTCTGAAGACCGGAAATAATGATTCAATGGGAGAAAAAGGACATTTTCTCTCTATGAAAGATATGAATTTGGAAAATCATCTTTCGGAACTTTTGGCAGCAGGGGTTACTTCTTTCAAAATTGAAGGAAGATTGAAAGAGGAAAATTATGTGAAAAATGTTACTTCTTATTTCCGAAAAAAACTTGATGAGGAAATTTCTAAGCATCCAAATTTTGAAAGGTCATCCGATGGCAGAACTGAAATTGCTTTCATTCCGAATTTAACCAAAACATTTAATCGAAGATTTACAGATTATTTTATCGAATTCAGGAATAAAGACATGGCTTCCTTTGGTTCTCCAAAAAATATTGGAGAAAAAATCGGTGTTGTTCTTGCTGTGGGCAAAAATTTTATCCATGTTGATACCAATCATCAATTAAATAATGGTGATGGCTTTACTTTTTTTAATCACAATAATGAATTGGAGGGATTTTTTGCCAATAAGGTCAAAAATAATATAATTTATCCTAATATTATGCCGAAAATAAAGAAGGGAACAACAATTTTCCGTAATAAGGATACCGCTTTCGAAAATGCACTAAAATCTGATGAAAGCCAAAGGACAATTGATTGCAATTTCCATTTTGAAAATGATGAGAAATTGATTAAAATTAAAGTGGAAGACGATAGGGGAAATAAATATGAAAAGATTATAGAGAATAATTTCGAAATTGCAAGTAATCAGAATATGGCAAAAGATAATATTATGAAGCAATTTTCGAAGACAGGAAATTCCATATTTAGAGCAAATTTTATCACAATAAAGAGCGAAAAATTACCATTTATCCCAATCGCAGAATTAAACTCAATCAGAAATAAAAGTCTAGATAAATTGCTTGATGAAAGGAAAAAGAATTTCAAACCTGCTCAAAGCACCGCAGTAACAAAAATTAGGGAATATTATCTAAAAAACATTGATTATACCGGAAACGTAATGAATAATCTTGCACGGAGTATTTACCAAGAAGCCGGTGTGAAGTTAATTGATGATGCATTCGAAAAAACTGAAGGTTATGAAGGCAAAGTTGTGATGACCACAAAGTATTGCATAAAATATGAATTAGGAATTTGCCCTATACATCATCAAAGTGAAATGAATGAAAAACAAAAGTCGGAAAGAAATAAACCATTATTTTTACAAGACGATAATCACAGATACAGCCTTGAATTCGACTGTGTGAAATGCGAAATGAAGGTGATCTACTAAACATTATTAATTAGAAATCAAAAATAATTAATAGTCAAAATCCAAAACTACATCATCAGTTAAAGGATGAGCTTGGCAAGTGAGTACATACCCTCTATCTATTTCTTCCTGAGTGAGCCCATCGCTAATTGTCATATCAACTTTCCCTGAAATCAATTTGGCTCGGCAAGTTGAACAGGCGCCGATTTGACAGCTGTAAGGTATCATAATCCCATTATTTTGTGCTGAAATTACTACATTGGAATCTGATTCCACAACAAATGCAAGTTCTTCACCATAAATTTTTAATGTAATAACTCTGTCCTCATATTCTTCTACAGCAGGTTTTATGGACGCATCAGTTGTGAATGATTCTTTGTGGATATTCGTACTTGGGAATTTAAGCTCAATAATTTTAGACTCAATATCTTTCATAAATTGATTTGGTCCACATAAGAAAAAGTGAGTTGCTTCAATTGGGATTGAAGTTTCTACTGATATATTTTCCTTTAATAATTGCGAGAAAATTTCGGGAGTAATACGTCCTCTGAATTGATTCCAATCCTCATTCGGCATACTCAAAAAATTAAATATTTTCAGTTGATTAGGATGTTGATGTTTAAGTAATTCCAACGGTTTATGGAAAATTATTCCTTCTTCAGTTCTATTTGAATAAAAGAGTAAAACGTGATTCTCAGGATGTGAATTCAAAGCAGTATTTAAAATAGAAAAAAGTGGTGTAATCCCGCTTCCGGCTGCAATTAAAATAAATCTTGCAGGTTTGGGGATATCTCCAGGAATTGTGAATTGTCCCAAAGGTGTTCCAACTTCAACTTCATCACCATCCTTCAAAGAATTTGTAATATATTTTGAAACTTTGCCACCTTCAATGTCCTTTATAGTAATTTTTATGTCCTCATTCAAAGCAGGTGTGCTTGAAATTGAGTAAGCACGTCTTTCTTCCTGTCCGTCCAGATGAATTTTCAGATTAATATACTGACCGGATTCATAATGAAATAATTCTTTCAATTCATTTGGAATATCAAAAACAAGAGAAACTGATTCGGGAGTTTCCTGAATTCTATCTTTAATTTTTACTTTGTAAAATTCGTAAACCATT
This sequence comes from Ignavibacteria bacterium GWF2_33_9, assembly GCA_001804565.1. Taxonomy (GTDB): domain Bacteria; phylum Bacteroidota; class Ignavibacteria; order Kapaibacteriales; family UBA2268; genus GWF2-33-9. The sequence goes on from MHAC01000021.1 coordinate 20,315, forward strand.
CAAAAATTATTATGAGTTATTTTAGTATAAACGAAAATGAAGATAATTACTTTGAAGAGTAGGAATCCTTGCAAAAAAAAATGCTCCGAAGAGCATTTTAATTTAAGTAAATTTGCATTATTTAAGTTTGACTGATAATTTTTCAATCATATCTTTAACCATCGTGCTCAAATTATATTCCGGTTTCCAATCCCAATCATTACGTGCAGGAGTGTCATCAATTGAAGCAGGCCAAGAATCGGCAATTGCCTGACGAAAATCAGGTTTATAGTCAATTGTGAATTCAGGAATGATTTTCTTGATTTCATCAGCTAATTCTTCCGGAGCAAAACTGAATGCTGCAACATTATAATCTCCATGGAATTTCAATCTGTCCACATCTGCATCCATCAAATCCAATGTTGCTTTAATGCAATCTGGCATATACATCATTGGCAATTTTGTACCTTCTTTCAAAAATGAGGTATATTGCTTTTTTTGGATTGCTTCGTAAAAAATTTCTACTGCATAATCAGTTGTACCACCACCAGGCAATGTTTCGCATGAAATAATTCCCGGATAACGAATACCACGAGTGTCCAATCCATATTTCAAGAATAAATATTCGGAAAGTCTTTCTCCTGCAACTTTTGTAACACCATACATAGAAGTAGGACGCAAAATTGACTCTTGTGGAACATCTTCTTTTTGAATTCCTAGCCCCCAAGCAGCCATTGAACTTGGTACAAAAACTTTTTGAACTTTGTTTTCGATAGCAATTTTAAAAATGTTCATACTACCATTTATGTTGATATCCCAACAGAGAAAAGGATTTTCCTCACCCTTTCCAGATAAAATTGCGGCTAAATGGTAAATTTCATTAATTCCACGCTTTTTCACAAATTCTTCGACATCGGAATAATTCATTACATTCAGCTTATCGTAAGAACCACCATCAGTAATAATTGCCGGAGCCTCGTCACGAATATCAGTGATGAATACATTATCTGCGCCATATTTTTTGCGTAGCGCAAGTGCGAGTTCAGTCCCAATTTGACCAATACCGCCTGTAACTAAAATCTTCTTTGAAGTATTATTCATAAAATTATAAAATTTAGAATTTCATTTTGATACGAAAACAAAATTAACAAAAAATGTATTGAAATGAAAAGAAATACGTCAAGAAATCCTTAAATAATTACTTTTTGGAAAAGATTGAAGAGAAATATTAAAAATTTAAATGATTCGGAATTAAGGGAAATTCTTTCAAGTCAAAAACAACCTGCTTTTCGTTCTGAACAAATTAAAAAAGCAATATATAAAAACCGTAAGAAAGAATTTTCAGAAATTTCGAATTTACCGAAATCGCTTACATCATATTTAACAGAGAATTTTGAGATTAATTCTCTGAAAATAAGAACTGTGAGAAAATCAAGAGATGGTTCAGTGAAATTTCTGTTTGAATCATTGGACGGAAATTCATTGGAAGCTGTGTATATGCCGTGGTTCGATGATTCTAGTGAAAATGTCGAAAGGGAAACGCTTTGCATTTCCTCGATGTCAGGATGCTCCGTTGGTTGTGCATTTTGTGCTACAGGTAAAATTGGTTTCAAGAAAAATCTGGAAATAGCTGAAATGATTGACCAGATATTTCTGGTTGAAGATTATTTGCATACAAAACTAACTAACATAGTCCTAATGGGGATGGGTGAACCTTTAATGAATTACAGCAATGTGATTGGTGCATTGGAAATTCTCACTGATCCCAATTATGAAATATTCAATCGAAAGAGAATTACTATTTCGACTTCCGGAATTGCTCCTAGAATAAAGCAGCTTGCAAAATTCATACGTCCTGTAAAACTTGCAATATCCCTTCATGCAACTTCTAATGGTGTAAGGGATAAGATTATGCCGATAAATCAATCTTTCAAGCTGGAAACTTTGATGGATGCCGTTGAAGAATATTATAAGATAACTAAAATACCGATTACATATGAATATATAATTTTTGATAATTTGAACGATACTGAGAATGATATAGTACGATTAACCAAAATTGCACGCAGAGTACCTTCAAGAGTAAACATTATACCATTCAATGATATAAGTTTCACTAATCCTACAGGCTTTGCAAGTGAATTAAAACCGGCAAAAAGAGAAAAGATGGAATATTTTGCTGCAAAATTACGTGAAAAGGGTGTGGCAAGTATTATACGAGATACATTTGGTGGAGATATAGAAGCTGCTTGCGGACAATTAGCACTTTCTGAAGAAAAGATAATTCAAACAATTGAAATTTAAATATGAATAACAGGAAGACTGAAATACTTGATTGGTTATACTCCTTGCATAGATTTGGAATTCAGCCGGGTTTGGAAAGAATTTCCAATGTTTTGGCAAAATTGGGCAATCCCGAAAAATCCCTTAAAGCGATTCATATTGCAGGAACAAACGGAAAAGGCTCAACAGCTGTTACTATTTCATCAATTTTGATGGAAGCCGGATACACAGTTGGACTTTATACTTCTCCTCATCTTGTAGATTTCAATGAAAGGATTCAGATAAACGGGAAATTAATTTCTGATGAGAAATTAGTTGATATTGCTGAAGAAATGATACCAGTGCAGGAGGAGACCGGGGCAACTTTTTTTGAATTCACAACAGCACTTGCCTTTAAATATTTTGCAGATGAAAAAGTTGACTTTGCCGTAATCGAAGCAGGGATGGGCGGGAAAAATGATGCTACAAATGTACTGAATCCAATATTGTCAGTCATCACACAAATAAGTATGGAACATACAGATTATTTGGGAGATACTCTCGAAAAAATTGCAGAGGATAAAGCCGGGATAATCAAAGAAAATGGAAAAACATTAATTAGTGACAGTACTACCGAACTTAAAGATTATTTCCGGAAAGAAGGTTTGCTTAAGAATAATATTGTGAAATTCTTAGATGAATTTTTCACAATTCGGTCTGTTGAAAAAGATAAAAGGGAATATAACAAAATAAGTTATGGTCCTGTCAATGGTTTGCATAATCTTTATTTTAAAACTAAATGGAATAGTACCCATCAATATAAAAATATACTCGCCGGAATTGCAGCAATTAAAATGCTGAGTAATGAATTGAAAATTTCTGAAAACCTTATTCATAAAGGTACAAAACTAATAACTCGTAATTTTAGTTTCAATGGCAGATTTCAGATTTTAAGAAAAAAACCACTAAGAATATTAGATGTTGCTCATAATCCTGATGCTTTCATAGCTCTGAAAAAGAATCTTCAAAGAAATTATAAATCAAATGAATTTACACTTGTAATTGCACTAATGGATGATAAAGACATTGATGCAATCACATCAACAATGGCAAATATCTTTTTAAAAATAATTGTTACTAAACCTAAGATAGATAGAGCTGCAAAACCTGAAAGAATTCGAGATAGTTTTATCAAAAATGGCGAAAAATCTGAAATTATCCTCACAAATTCTATACAAGAATGTATTGAATTAACTATGGCTGATGAAAATCCTATTCTTTTTGCAGGTTCCTTTTATTTAATCGGAGAAGTTCTTAAAAATCTGAATCCCCAGTAAAAAAGAACTATTTAAATAGCACTAATTATGTGCTGGAAAGAACTAAAATATAAAGCGATATATTTCTGTATTCTGAGTGGAAAAAATAAAATAAAAACACCTTATAAGTGTTTATACAAATCTATAATATATGAAAAAATGGTGAAAGATGAATAATATTTCAACGACTTCAAATACAAAGAAAAAAGCTGTTGGAAAGAAAATAGATAATACAAATAAATCTCTTCTTGTGAATGTGAAATATCAAGGAAGAGACCATGAAGTAGAATTATTCAGCAAATTTGACTTTTCAGGATTCTCAAAAGAAGAGATTATTGGTTGGTATAGATTAAATCAACTTGGCAGAAAATTAGACGAAAAGGCATCACTTTATCTCAAAATGGCAAAAGGCTGGTCCTACCATGCACCCTTTGCCGGTCATGACGGAATACAATTAGCTCTTGGAAAAATCTTCAGAGCAAGTAAGGATTACTTATTCCCATATTATCGTGACTTTATGACTTCAATTGCAGCCGGTATAACACCCGAAGAAATTATTCTTAACGGCTTGAGCAAAGAAACTGATGTTGCAGGTGGTGGTCGCCACATGAGCAATCACTTTGCCAAACCGGAAATAAATATTGAAAATGTTTCATCATGTGTTTCGAATCACACTTTGCATGCTGTTGGAGTAGCAAGAGCAATAAAAAAATATAAAGGTGATGAAGTTGCTTATGCTTCATTCGGGGAATCATCAACATCTGAAGGATATTTTTACGAAGCAGTAAATACTTCTTGTCTTGAACAATTGCCTGTTATATTTGTGATTCAGAACAATGGCTATGGTATTTCAGTGCCAACAAGTGATCAGAGTGCAAATACACGAATTTCAGATAATTTGATTGGATTCAAGAATCTTAGAATTATAAATTGTGATGGACGTGACCCATTCGATTCTTTCAGAGCATTGACAGAAGCTCAGCAATGGGCTTTGAGTGGTGCAGGTCCAGCAGTTGTTCACGCTGATTGTGACAGAGTAGGTTCTCACTCTAATTCCGACCGACACGAACTTTACCGTAGTCTTGAAGAATTGGAAAGAGTAAAGCGTCGTGATCCACTTTTACAATTTCGCTTCCATATCTTAAATGATGAGTATCTTACAGAGGAAGAATTGCTGGAATTGGAAGACAAAAATAAAATGGATATATTTGCTGCAGCAGATTTAGCTGAAGCTGCTCCTGATGCAGACGGCAAAACTTGGGAAAAATTCATTATTCCTGAAGAGTTTTATAAAGGTGAAAACTTTATTGAAAATGATTCGCATAATGGAGACAAAGTAACATATATACATTCAATAAATGAGACATTGAAATATGAATTCCGCAAAAATCCTAATACCTTCCTATGGGGACAGGATATTGAGAAAGGAGGTGTATTCAATGTCGTAAAGGGAATGCCCGAAGAATTCGGTAAAGAAAGAGTTTTCAATGCACCTATTGCAGAAGATACAATCGTTGGTACGGCAAATGGTTTTGTCAGGTATCGAGATGATATTCGTGTTGTTGTGGAAGGTGCAGAATTTGCAGATTATTTCTGGCCGGCAATGGAACAGTTAGTGGAATCTTCACATGATTATTGGAGAACTAAAGGACAATTTTCTCCAAATTTCGTGATTCGACTTGCTAGTGGTGGTTATATTCAAGGGGGGCTCTATCATTCACAGAATCTGGAAGGGACATTTCTGACAATTCCCGGTATAAGGGTTGTGCAACCTGCCTTTGCAGATGATGCTGCAGGTTTGCTTAGAAATGCAATTCGTTCCAAAGGTATTACATTATTCCTTGAACCGAAATTCCTTTATAATTTCAAGCCTGCGAATACTTCAATGCCAAGTGATGAATATGTGATTCCTTTCGGGAAAGCCAGAATCAGAAAACATGGTAATGATATCACAATAGTAACTTATGGAACTGCTGTGCATTTATCACTTCTTGCTGCCGATGAATTGAAGAAGCAAGGTATTGATGCAGAAGTAATTGACCTTCGTTCACTTGCTCCTTGGGATAAAAATGCAGTTTTTGAATCTGTTCGTAAAACTAATAGAGTTGTTGTTGCACACGAGGATAAAATTATAGGCGGCGTTGGCGGTGAAATTGTTGCTGAAATAAATGCAAACTGTTTCAAATATCTTGATGCACCAATTGAAAGAGTGGGTTCGAAATTTGTTCCGGTTGGATTTGCTAAATCTTACGAAAAAGAAATCTTACCAAATCAGAATGATATTATTGATGCTGTTAATAAATTGATGAGTTATTGAGCAAATAGTATTTAAAAAAAAATACAAAAAAAAACGCACTCTTTATGAGTGCGTTTTTTCATTCTAAAAGAATAATCCAATTAGTTCAACTTAAATGATGAAATACATTTTTCAAAAATAGGCAGATAACTGTCTTTTTCTCCAATAAAGTAATTCATTGTAACTCTGTAAAGCTTATCTCCATTAATTAAGAAAATGACCCTGGAAGAAACATTTTTCGAGAATGAATAATTCATTTGGTATGCTTCTTTGCCTGCCAATGAAATTTTGGAAGGATTAGCATTCTTGTAATTTTTACGATTTTCTTCTACAATTTTGTTGAGCTTTTTATTTTTGGAAGCATCTATTACATCAACAATAATATTACAATCTGCACGACGCTGACCAATATAATTCTTGGATTCAATAACACCAGAAGATGGACCTTTTTCTGCCATAAAATTATCAGGAATTTTGATTGAATATCCGTTACCACTTTTTGTCACTAAAGTTGTAGATGGAGGATCAGCCTCAACCACTTCATTAACTGTGTCAGGTACTGTAACAGGGAACTTACCCGGTTTATAGCTTGCAAGGAATTTTTCTATCGCTTCCTTGTATGTTTTATCAGTGCCATCGAAGCATTCTATTTGAATTACATTTGCAGAAGTTTCATCTGCCTGCACAACATAAGTTTCACCATAAAACACACCAGTTTCCAATTCGAAAGTATAAACTAATTTTTTAGCAGGATAATTTCCAACTTTAGCATCACTTTGTTCATAGAAACTTTTTTCAAATTTCATTGATTTTGCTAAAATTGTGTCGAGATTAACAGTTGAATCCATTTGGTAAATAGTTATATCGAATTTTGCTGAAGGATTACCTTCAGATTCATAACGAGCAAAACGGGATTGCCAATCCTTGGAATTGAATACAACAAAACGTATGGGGCTTGTGGATTTATACCAGTTTGATGGATATTCCACCGATAAACCTGTTTTTTCATTCGTGTAAGTTTCGTATCCATCAACACCAGGTATATTTACCTTGTTACAGCTTGTTGTGAATATAGCAAAAGCGAATAAAAGTGTCAAAATCGGTAATATTTTTTTCATTATAAACCTCGATTGATTTGATTTGATTAGTTTTTGTACAATTACTTATAAATTTAAAACAAATTTAAGAAAAATATCTTAATTGTGTAAATTTCAAATTAAATAAAGTATAATTTCAGTTTATTGTTTAAGGAATTAACTTAGCACCTTCAAGTACCCAGGTTCTCATTCCCTGAATCTGATTTTGAGTTATATAGCCTGAATAGAAAATTGTTCCATGTGGTAAAACACCCTCCAAAATCTGATTCAAAATACTTGAATTCGGATTTTCAGGAATGATCAAGCCCGGGAAAGTCATTATGGAAAAATAATCTTCCATGGAAAGTCCTCCTGCCATAGTAATGCTGCTATGACAACCGGAATAAGCACAATTTTTCTTTAGAAATGGTTGTACGTGAGAAGTGAAATCTACAGCTGAATCAGGAAAAACTACATCAATACCATAGACTCCGGTTGAATTATCGCAAGAGGAAATCAATCCGAAAGAGACAGCCATAATAATACTGACTAATACTATTCTAAATAATCTTTTCATGGTTTTTTCTGATTTGTTAATTTGACGAAATTAATAATAAAATTGTTAAATACAGAAGATTTTTTTAATTTATCCATTAAAACTTCTTAATTTTAAAGTTACAAAAAATTCAAAAGGTGAAAAATGGAAAATTACATACCAAAAGGGACTCTTACGGCTATTGTAACTCCTTTTAAATCAGATTATTCCATAGATTTTGACGCATATGATAGATTACTAGAATATCAGATCAATAATCATGTGGATGGAATTGTTGTATGCGGTTCTACCGGGGAAAATCCAACATTAAATCAGGAAGAGAAAATTGCTCTTATTTTACGAGCAATAGAAGTTTCCGAAGGAAGAGTTCCAATTATTGCAGGAACAGGAAGTAACGACACTTACAAAACTATTGAATTTTCTATAATTGCTAAAGAAACCGGAGCTGATGCTTTGCTTTTAGTGGCACCTTATTATAATAAACCTACTCAAAAGGGGATGATTGCTCATTTCACAGCAATAAATGATGCAGTACAAATACCACAAATTATCTATAATGTTCCTGGAAGAACAGGGATAAATATGACTGCTGAAACGCAGATAATCCTTGCTAATACCTGTAAAAATATTGTAGCCACGAAGGAAGCATCAGGTGATATTCATCAAATTATGAAAATTGTTAAAGATGCTCCAGAAAAATTTGTTGTATTGAGCGGTGATGATGGAATTACTTTACCATTGATTTCTGCAGGAGTACAAGGAGTAATTTCTGTATTTTCCAATTTTGCTCCATATCAAATGGTGAAATTAGTGAATTTTGCTTTGGAAGGAAATTTTGATGAAGCAAGGAAATTGCACTACAAATATCTGAAGATGATAGACTTATGCTTTATTGAATCAAATCCGGTTCCTGCTAAAGCAATACTGAAATTGATGGGAATTACTGATGATGCAGTGAGAATGCCACTTCTGCCAATTTCTCCTGAAAATCTGAATATTTTGAGAAATGAATTATTGAATATAGGATTGATTAAATAAGATGTTTACTAATAACAGTGATTCACAGAAAAGGATTTATAATTTAGTTGCTGCAATAGCAAGCGGAACATTTGCAGAAGAAAAAGATTTTCTTACAAAGATGATAATCGAAATTGTGGATAGTCAGGATTTTCAGATATACGGTGGGCGCCTTTGGGAATTTAATCCACAGAAAGAAGTTTATACTCTTGCTTATCAATATGGGAATGTGAAAAAAGTTCCTGATGATTATGAGCTTTCTGTACACGACCAGACTGTTTTAATGGAACTTGCCCAAACAAGAACTCAATTGAGGCGTGAAACAGACCTTATACTAAAAGAAAGTGGTATTCTGATTTATTCGGTAACAGGTGTAGGGGACATTGTTCGAACAAAGTATGGCAAGTTCTTCGAATATGTTATTGGATTTAATGCTCCTGAAATTTTACAAACTTTTTACGAAACACTTGCAATTATAAGCACTATTAGTTCTGCCAGATTAAAGGATTTACGTTTACTGAAAAAACAAGAGAAAATGAACAGAGAATTGAGTAAAGCCTCTGAAATCCAGAGGAATCTGTTTCCTGAACATTCTGTTGAATTTTCTGATTTTGATATTTATGGTCTTTGCATCTCTGACAGTGAAGTAGGAGGGGATTATTTTGATTATTTCCGTAATTTGGAAGATGAAGAAGATTCTTTGAGCATTGTTGTTGCTGATGCAGCAAGTAAAGGTATTTCTGCGGCTTTACAATCGCTTTATGTTGCTGGTGCAGTGAAAATGTCGCATAATTTTTCTCCGAAAATTTCAGCATTGCTGCATAATCTGAATAATCTAATTTATGAAACTTTTCCTATGGAACGATTTGTTACTCTCTTTTATTGCGAATTAACAGAATCTTCAAATAGATTGTTCATGTATGGGAATGCAGGGCACACAGAACCTCTGCATTATCATGCATCAACCGATTCGTTCGATTTACTCACTTCCACAGGTGGAGTTTTAGGAATTATTCCAAATCAAAAGTTCTCTGTAGAAAATACAACGATAGGAAAAGGGGACATAATGGTTATGATGACTGACGGCGTGACTGAAGCTCAAAATGAAAAAGGTGAAATTTATGGAGAAGAACCAATCAAAGAACTCGTGAGGAAGTATCAAACTCTTCCTGCAAAGGAAATCGCTCTGAATATTATTGAAAAAGTACAAATCTACTCAGCAAATTCATCCTATACTGACGACAAAACACTAATTGTGATTAAAAGGAAAGCGGATTAAGTAATAAGATATAGATTTTTTTAGAATTATAGGAAGTTATTCCTAACGAATGGCTTCCCATTCTTTTGAAAATGATTTACCGGAAAATATAATTGTGATTGAATTCAAGGTCCAGAACCAAATCGTTTTGAGATAACCATACTGACGGAATCTTCTTGGTGATTCAAGTACTACAAGTTTAGGTTCAAATTTTATTTTTGTGTATTTGGATAATCTACGGAACAAGTCAAAATCTTCACCTGCAACGATTAATGGATTATAACCATTTACCATCCTGAAAAATTTGCGATGAACAATCTGACATTCTCCTCGTCCCATTCCCAAATTAATGCTGTTAAGAAAATGTACATATTTATTATGCCACATATAAAATAGTTGATCACCTTTCGTTACTTCTTCAGGAAAACCATTTACTTCGCATGCGATTGCATGGTATGAGGTGTTTTTATCTTCGGACCAATTTTGAATATATGCAAAAAATTTATGTATGTCTTGGGGATAGGTGTCTGCATTGATGAATACTAAGATATTACCCTCTGCTAACTCTGCGCCCTTATTACGCCCTTCAGAAATCGTCTGCCTGTGTTCAGCTTTGTGTACAGTAATTTTGTCGCAAAATGTTTTTGCTATTTCAACAGTATTATCTGTACTGCCTCCATCGCTTAAAATTACTTCAAAATTATGTTTCTTCTTTAATTCATTAGTATAAATGTTTGCTAGATTTCCGATAATTTTTTCCTCCTGAAAAGAAGGAATAATTACACTAATAAGAGGTGTAGCAGGTACATAAGGTTCAGAATAATTTTTATTATAAGCCTTTTCTGATATATTATGAAATTCTGATATTTTCAATTGTCTTAATTAAATATAAATTACAAAATTAAGCATTTAAGAAAAATTAAGTAATGAAATTGGTAAAATTGCTAAAGCGAATCTATTTTATCAATAGTTTTTTCTTTCATTTCGCTTATTGTCATAGATAACATATTTAATAGATCTCCTTTAATTACTGACCATTTATCATGAACAGGACAGGGATGTTCATCACTGCACTGAGGAAATCCAAAAACACATGATGTGAAAGCATCTAATCCGTCAATTGCTTTCACAATTTCTTCCAATTTAATATCATGACCATTTTTACCCAAGAAGAATCCTCCAGATTTGCCTTTTTTTGAATTTAAAAGACCTGAATAGACTAATTCCTGCATAATTTTTGCTGCAAACATTTTTGGAATTTGTAATTCTTTGGAAATTGTCCCTGCATCATAGCAGGCTTCAGGTTCCTTTGTTGCAAGGAATAACATTGCCTTAATAGCAATTTCAGCTTTTTTAGAAAAAATTACAGTCATAATTATTTATTTTTATTAGTTTAGTTACACAAAATTAGGAAAAAAATCGTTAATTTTGTATTAATTAGACAAAAAAATCTGATTTAAATATGAATTTATTGCTTTTCAAAGAAAATATAGATACTCAGTTTCCTAATGAAATTGAGCAGGAACAAGTTCAAACTAAGGTGGCAACAAAGAGAAAGAAGTCAACAAGTAAGAAATTCTGGCAAAAAACTCATAAATGGCTCGGTTTGATAATGTCACTCTTTGTGCTAAATTTTGCTATTTCCGGAATAATTCTAAATCACCGAGAAATTTTCGTTGGTTTGGATCTACCACGCTGGACTTTACCTGGTGAATACTCTTATCATAATTGGAACAATGCTGCAATTAAAGGTATTCTCCCGGGAGAAAATTCAAATATTGTATATGGAAATGTTGGTGTTTGGAAGGAAAATTCCGGTAAATTTACTGATATGAATACAGGTTTCCCTTCCGGGATGGATAACAAAAATGTTCAATCAATGCTGAAATCAGAAAAGGGTAATCTCTATGCAGGTACATTCAATGCATTCTATTATCAATCAGGAAATCACTGGAAACAATTAATCTTACCAACAGATGAGCAAAGAGTAATTAAAATTCTGGAGAAAGATAGTAAAATCCTTTTGCTCACTCGAAGTGAAATAGTATTCTTTAATGATAATCCTGCAAATCCAAAATTTTCCGTAAAGCAAATCAAACCTGAAAAAGGTTATATAGCTCAAACAGGACTTTTCCAAACTTTATGGCAATTGCATAGTGGCGAGGCATTTTGGATGATTGGCAGACTCTTTGTCGACTTTTTGGCGATTACTTTCATTCTGCTAATATTCACTGGTTTAATTAAATGGTATCTTCCAAAAACATTTAAGAAATTAAAAGCAAAAAAAGAAAAATTAGCAAATCGGAAGAAAATAAATCTTTGGTCTCTCAGTTTACATAATCAATTCGGGCTTTGGACTGCTCTATTCCTATTTTTGACAACTATTACAGGTATGTTTCTTCGGCCGCCATTACTCATTTTGGTTGGAGCGAACAAAGTACCTCAATTGCCGGGAACAAATCTGAAACAAGATAATGCATGGTTCGACAAACTAAGAAATATCACTTACTTACCTGATGAGCACAGATATGTTTTTGCAACAGATGAATACCTTTTTTCTGTGGATGAAAATTTCCAAGAAAATCCGGAAATATATAACTATCAGCCGACAATCAGCGTTATGGGTACAAATGTACTTGAAACAAGGCATGACGGGGGTGTTCTGGTTGGCTCTTTCTCTGGATTATTCTTATGGTACCCAAAAGAAAATCTGATTTTCGATTACGTTAATAAAACTGAATATGTTCCACAAATGGCATTGACAGGTCCGCCTATCGGGGCTAATGCAGTTTCCGGTTTTGGGGTTCTTGCAGATGGAAGAGAATATTATTTCGATTATAGTACAGGTAGTTATCCATTAAATTCAGATTACTTTTTTCCACGTATGAGCGAAGAAATCCTCCAAAAATCCGGAATTTCACTCTGGAATACAGCTCTTGAATTCCATACTGCCAGAATATTTCGTTCTCTTATTGGTGATTTTTATATTCTCATAATACCACTTTCAGGCATATTGATTGCATTATCAATTCTTGCAGGATTTATATACTGGTTCCAAGCATATAAAGGGAAAAAACTGTTAAGGTAAAAAAGAAAGCTGTCTTCCAGACAGCTTTCTTTTTGTAATTTCAATAAGTTGATTTAATTATTTTCCTGCAAAATGCTTCATGAATTGTGAACGTTCGTAAGCTGCAGGGTTAATATTTCCCTTGGAACTCAATTTGCCACGAAATTCATCAATAGTAGTAAATCCCTTTTTATCCATCCAGGATTCAATACCACTTATTATATCAGATGCTTGCTTGATTCCGTTATGATAGAATGATGAAGCAACTTGGACAGTTTTTGCACCTGCGAGAAGCATTTTAATTGCATCTTCGGCAGTATGAACACCGGTTGATGCAGACAAATCGCATTTTGCTGTAGGTGAAAGCATTCCAATCCACCGCAAAGGTAAAGTTAATTCTGCATTTGAGCTATAAATATTGGAAGGTACTACCTGCATTTTATTAATGTCTATATCAGGACTATAGAAACGATTGAATAAAACTAACCCCTGAATTCCAGTTTCTGAGAGTTTCTGAATAGTCTGTCCCAAATTTGAAAAGAAATAGCTGATTTTGAGAGCAACCGGAATTGAAGCAACTTTTTTTACTGCTTCCACGGCATTAAAATAAACTTGTTCGAAATCTTCTTTTGGTCGAGTCATATCGGATGGCAAAATGAACATATTCAATTCAATTGCGTCCGCACCTGCTTCCTGAATTCTATCTACAAAAACAGGCCATTCATCTCCTGAAACACAATTTACACTTCCGATGATTGGTATAGGAACTGCTTCTTTTGCATTGCTGATAAGTTTCAGATAAAGCGAAACACTGTCTTCCATATCGCTGATATCAAAGAAATCGAAAATTTCAGGATAAATCGTCCCCGGACGATTTGTCTGATTCAAACTCTTATTCATTTCAGCTATGATTTCTTCTTCGAAAATGGATTTGATTACAATTGCACCAACTCCATTATCGTAAAGTTCTTTAATATCCTTTACAGAATTTGTAAGACCTGAGCTTGCTGCTATAAGTGGATTTTTTAAATTTAATCCCAAATAATTAGTTTTTAAATCTGCCATTTCTATTTTCCTTTATTCAATATTTATACAAAATTAATGAAATTCAAATAATTAATTATTTAACTGAACAATTCCTTTTATGTTTTGCAACTCATTCATTAATGAATCTGCTTGAGCTGTGTCGTCTGATTCAAATATGAGATCCCCTGTTACTTTGTTTATTTCTATATTAAATGTAAATTTTGTGATTAGTAAATCTGAATATTGCAAGATCAAATCAGAAATTTTCTTAATAAAATTGTAATTTTCTCTGGCAATAAATTGAAAATGATAAACCTTAGTATCTTTCGAAAATTTAGAGAGTAAAGTCTCGCCTTTATGTTTCTTAGATAATTGTTTTGTTCCAACAAAAATATCCGAAAAATCATCATGGTCATCTTCTGAACCAGATTTGTCGGTATTCTTTTCGAATTTCTTACGAATAATATACTCTGCAAATTCTATTGGATTTATTTCACCTTCAGAAATGCAAACATAGAAATCACTTATTCGGCCTATATCAATATCTTTCAAATATTCTAAGAGTTGATTTTCGTCCAAAGAAATCTTCCTTTTAATTAATTCATTTTTCCAGATTTCCTTACCTTGAAATTCTTTCTTTTTATTCTCAATTTTAAAATATTTCAGCAAATTGTTCCGGGCTTTACTAGATATTGCAAAACTCAGCCAATCTTCAGTCGGTTGAGCTTTGTTAGAAATAATAATTTCTACCTTATCCCCGTTTTTTAATCTGTAATCAATCGGCTGCATTTTGCCGTTAACCTTTGCGCCAACAAAATGATTTCCCAAATCTGTGTGAACATGATATGCAAAATCCAGTGTTGTA
>MHAC01000021.1:35822-35964 GCA_001804565.1 Ignavibacteria bacterium GWF2_33_9
CTCCTGATCCCACCAGCCATGCCGCCCCTTCTCTCTCGCCTCTGCGAGTTTTGCGGACATGGCATCCGCCGCCATCGCAACCAGTTTACTGTCGGCATATCCATTCAGGACGTTGTTGTCTTTCTCGAGTTTCCAGCTTCTG
>MHAC01000022.1 GCA_001804565.1 Ignavibacteria bacterium GWF2_33_9
AAAAAATCAATGCTCCTGCTTTTTCCATTGAATATGGGAAAAATCCTGATTGAACTGAAATCTGGTCTTTGTCAACAAGTCTTTGATAAATTCTGGAACTTTGTCCAGCAGTTAAAATCATTGAAAGTAAATCCAAAGCATAGGAATTTGGGTCTGATTTGTTTATTCCACGATAACCAATAAAAATACCTGTTGCCTGAGCTTTTTCATCTTCGATTTCTTCAGTTTTTCCTTCTTTGATTGGTAGTAAATCCACTGGTAATACTGCCGGTCTTTCTTTACGTGGCAAAGGGGCAAAGTATTTATCAACAAGAGCTCTTGCTTGGGCAATTTCAAAGTCGCCTGAAATTACTAATGTTGCATTGTTTGGATAGTAAAATCCATCGTAAAATCCTTTGAAATCATCAATAGTTGCTGTTTGAATTTCTTCCAGGCTGCCAATGGTTGTCCATTCATATGGAGTACCTTCATACATAAACTTGAAGATTTTTTCGAGCATTGTGCCGTAAGGTGAATTGGAAACACGCATTTTCAATTCTTCACTTACAACACCTTTTTGAGTATTCACGCCTACTGAATCCACATGCAAACCACGCATACGTGATGCTTCAATCCAAAGTGCCATTTCCAAATAATTTGAAGGGAGCTTGAGATAATATACTGTCTCATCAGTTGCTGTGTGTGCATTAAGCGTTCCACCTGCTTCTTCAACAAATTTGTCTATTTCCGCTCTTTTGTAATTATTTGTTGCTTCGAACATTAAGTGTTCGAAAAAGTGAGTATAACCAGTTTTTCCCGGTCTTTCGTAACGTGAGCCGATTTCATAGTGAACAACTGTCGCAACTACCGGAGCAGATTTGTCAATTGTGTATATCACATTCAAACCATTTTTTAATGTATCTTTCACGAACTGAATCGGGAAGAAGCCAGGAGTTTCCGCAAATGCGCTATTTGACAGAAACATAGTTATTATAAATATACTTAAAGTCAGTTTTTTAAGCATAATAATTAACCCCATTTTTAATGTAAATAAATTGATGTCTGATTTTTGAGGAACTTTTCATATAATAAATTATATAAGCATGTTAATACGTTTATAATATCAATTTGTTACAATTTTTAAATTTATTTTACTTTTTAATTTTTACTGAACTTTTGGAAAAAATCACTCCTAAAAAATCTCTAGGTCAACATTTCCTGCATGATAAAAATATTGCCAGGAATATTGTGGAATTGCTTGATGTTCCAGATAATGCTCTGGTTCTGGAAATCGGTTCCGGCACCGGTGTTCTAACAGATTTTTTGCTGGCAAAGAACATACAACTTATTTCGGTTGAAATTGACCATCGTTCTGTTGAGATTCTGCAGCAGAAATATTCCGATTTTCTTGGTAAAAATTATTTTATTTACGAGAATGACTTTCTTAAAATTGATTTACGTAAAATTTCTGAAGAATTCGGGAAGAAAATATATGTGATTGGTAATATTCCATATTATATTACTTCTCCAATTCTTTTCCATCTTTTCGATTATTCTGATTATTTGGTTAAGTCTGTACTGATGGTCCAAAAAGAAATAGCACAAAGGCTTAAAGCCAAGCAACGCACTAAAGATTACGGAATTTTATCTCTTGCCTTGCAAAATTACGGGAAAATAAGCAAAGTACATGATGTACCGGCATCATGCTTCCTTCCTCCTCCTAAAGTAACAAGTGCTTATTTTGATATTGTTTTTCATAAGGAAAATGAAGGTATAGTTCCTTCTGAATTCAGAAAAAAAGTTCACAGAATGATTCGAATTGCTTTTCAGCAGCGAAGAAAAAAACTTTCCAATTGCCTGAAAAGTTATTTTTCATCAGAAAATATTGACTTCAACGACTTGCCTGAAAGCATCGAAAAATACTTCAGCCAAAGACCTGAAGAACTTTCTTTGCAGGAATTTTATAATTTATTCTTATTTTTGGAAAAATATAGGAAATAATATGCCAAAAGGAAAATTTGCAAAACATCTTCAGATTTATAAAATTTCCGATTTGTATATAATTTCCATGGCAATTATTCTTGCAGTCGTAAATCTTGCTGCTTCGCCCCTGCTTGATAATTGGTTGTCCGATTTTTTCACTTTGATAATTCTGATTATCCTGCCGGCATTACTTATTACTCATCATTACAAACTTTTTGGTGATTCCAGAACAATTGAAAAAAGTCGCAAATTTCATGAGAAATTCATATTTTATGCACGGCAGTTTTATTTCCCTTTTGCAGTGTTAACCATTTACACAATTTTTCAGCCGTTGATAAAAACATTCCATCCGGTTGATTTCGACTTAATATTAAACCAATGGGACATAGCACTCTTAGGTATGAAAGCTGCTGAAGTTTTCTCGGGTTTTGCAAATCCTTTCCTTACAGAATTTTTGCAAATTACTTATACTTCATTTTACTTTTTACCGCTTATCGTTGGATTTGAACTATACAGAAGACATAACGATGAATTTGACCTTTTTGCAAGAAATATCATTTTCACATTTTTCTTTTCGTATATTTTGTATTTCATTATGCCGGCAATAGGTCCTAGATTTGTTGTGTATGATTTTGCAGCTCTCGATAAGGAATTACCAGGCGTCTTCCTCACTCATTATTTGCGTGAAGCTATTAATTTTGGCGGAGGCGTATTTGATAAAACTGTTAATCCCGCATTAATTGTGAATAGGGATTGTATGCCGAGTGGTCATACTATGATTACTCTTGCAACTATCTTTTGGGCATATAGATTAAATACTAAGGTTCGCCATATTATTCTCATTTTTGGTATCTCTTTAATTTTTGCTACAATTTATTTGAGATATCACTATTTAGTAGATATTATAGCGGGCATAATTTTTGCTGCTCTTTCTCTTTGGTTAGAACCGATTTTTAATAAGTATTTCAGAAATATTGTTAATAAAATTTAAACAAAGGTACTTTTTGCCCGATAAGAACGAACAAATATTAACCCGGAATGATTCTACTGTAGTTAATTCCATTACTACGGAGGATAATTTAATTTCTTCTCCGAATTATGATTATGATATTTCTATCGTAATTGTGAATTATAATGTTCGTGATTTTCTGAATAAATGCTTAAATTCAATCAATGCATCCCAAACCAATTTGAAAATTCAAACCATTGTAGTGGATAATCATTCTACAGATGGTTCTATAAACTATTTACGTAACATTTACCAAAAAGCTGAATTTTACGAATTGAATGAAAATCTTGGATTTTCCAAAGCAAATAATGTGGGATTCACAAAAGCAAAAGGAAAATATGTCCTCATACTCAATCCGGATACAATTTTGAGTACTGACACCCTGCAGGTGATGTATGAATATATGGAGAAAAATCAAGAAGTCTGGATTTCCGGTTGTAAAATCCTTAATCCTGATGGTTCATTTCAGCTCCCTTGCCGTAGAGGATTTCCTACTCCATGGGTAGCATTTTCCAAATTATTCGGATTGCAGACAATTTTCCCAAAATCCAAACTCTTTGCACGATATAATCAAACTTTCCGCTCTGTTGACGAAACATACTATATTGATGCACTGATGGGTGCTTTTATGTTCGCCAGAACTGATAAGTTGAAGCAAATCAAAGGCTTTGACGAAGATTACTTTATGTATGGCGAAGATCTGGATTTGTGCTATAGAACTGTGCAGTCAGGCGGAAAAGTGGCTTATGTGCATTCCACCAGCATTGTACACTTCAAAGGTGAAAGCACCAAACGAAGCTCAATAAATGATATCAAGCATTTTTACGAAGCAATGCAAATTTTTGTAAAAAAGCATTATGGCAATTCTTCCTTTTTCTTAATTTTACTGAAAATTGGGATTTTCCTTCGTACTCAGCTTGCTTATTTATTCAAATATAAAAAAGATTTCCCGTTGATTGTTGTGGATATATTATTTGTGAATTTAGCTTTATTGCTATCAACAAATATCAGATTCGAAAAATATTTAGGATTCCCGGATTATGCTTATCCCATTGTCTTTATTATGATTTCCATCGTTCATTTTCTTTCGCTGTTTTCTGTGGGAGAATATTTCGAAGGAGAGCATTCCATAAGGAAATTCCTTTTCGGCAACCTTTTCACATTCTTTTTCCTAACAGCACTCACATACTTTTTCCGTGATTTCGCATTCAGCCGTGGCGTTCTCTTAATGACAATCGGTCTCACTTTCATTCTTGGTTCATCATGGCGTATGACCATTTCCACATATAAAAATGAGAGAAACAGGAATTATAAGAAACGAATTGCCTTCGTCTCTGAATCAGATAAATTTGAGGAAATCGGAAATTTATTCGATTCGAATCAACTTGGGGAAAATATTGACTTCGTGGGAGCTTTTAATTTTAATGCAGATAATATACATTATGAAGATAACACAGAAAACATACCAATTATTGGAAATTATGATTTTCTTCTCCGAAATTTAAGCGATTTGAAACTTGATGAAATTCTGATTTACAAACTTGACCGAAATCTCGAAAAGTTCAGTGATTTATTCTCAAAAACTCTTGATAGCGGCTCTAAAGTTTATTTCATTTCCAATCTGGGAGAGTATTTATCCTCATTTATAATTAGTAAAGTTACATCAAGTCCTACAATATTAATAAATCATAAATTAATTCTGCCTAGGTATAAATTCATTAAAAGAATAATTGACATATCGTCTGCTCTGCTTATGCTTTCATTAGGATTACCCCATACATTAATTAAAAATAGAAAGGATAAAAAATACTTAAAGAAAACATTATACGTTCTAAATGGTAAGTATTCTTTGATAGGAATTTATCCCTCGGAGAATATTAGAAATTATAATGCGAAACCCGGCTTGATGAATTTGGCTGAATTCAGTCCATCTACTGAGCGTAGCAATGAAACAATACAGAAATTGAATGATTATTACGAATTAAATTACTCAATTTCTTTGGATTTTGATATATTTATAAAAAATCTTCTAAAAAGAGGAAATTAAATGCAAGTGTTTGATTTTGAAAAACCAATAATTGAATTAGAGAAAAAAATTGAAGAAATTCGTTCACTAACAGGAACTATCGATGTGTCGAAGGAAATAAAAGATTTCGATAGTAAGTTGCTGGAATTGAAAGAAAATATATATGGCAATCTTACTCGCTGGCAAAAAGTTCAGATGGCCAGACATCCGGATAGACCATTCACCTTGGATTATTTAACAGAAATGTTTACTGATTTTCAGGAATTACACGGCGACCGCAAATTTGCCGATGACAAAGCAATAATCGGCGGTTTTGCAAAATTAGACGGACAAAGTGTGATGGTAGTGGGACAGCAAAAAGGCAGAAGTACTAAAGAAAATTTGCTTCGTAATTTCGGAATGTCGAATCCGGAAGGTTATCGCAAAGCAGCACGATTATTCAAATTAGCCGAAAAATTTGGTAAACCTATCATTACTCTGGTAGATACTCCCGGAGCATATCCCGGAATTGAGGCTGAACAAAGAGGACAAGCCGAAGCCATTGCAGCAAATTTGATGTTGATGTCTGACCTCAAAGTTCCTGTAATCATAGTGATAATAGGCGAAGGTGCATCCGGTGGTGCAATTGGGATTGGAGTGGGAAATCGTGTACTCATGCTCGAAAATGCCTGGTATTCTGTTATTTCGCCTGAATCCTGCTCTAGTATCCTCTGGCGCAGCTGGGATTACAAAGAGCAAGCAGCCGAAGCACTCAAACTCACTGCTCCTGACTTGCTCGAATTAGGAATTATTGATAGAATTGTACCCGAACCTCTCGGTGGAGCTCATCAGGATTATGCGAAAATGTTTTCAAATCTCAAACCTATTTTACTCGATGAGTTAAAAGCTCTCAAAAAAATCAGTCCCGAAAAACTTGCAGCCCAACGTAAAGAAAAATTCTACAATATGGGTGTCTGGGAATAATTTTTATTACTACCCATTAAGACACTTTGCAATACATTAAATTCCCGTAGAGACAGGTCTCAGACCTGTCTCTACAAATACCTATCCCTCCACTACACGTATTTCTTCTTCGGTTAATTTGTAGTGATTATAGAGCAAAATATTCATCATCTTCCCATTCGAGGGGATTATTTTGAACATATTTTCGGATTTCGTAAAGGGATTTATCATTACAGATTACATGTTC
>MHAC01000023.1:0-22479 GCA_001804565.1 Ignavibacteria bacterium GWF2_33_9
CAGATTAAAATACCTTTTTGACCCATCGCACCCCCAGTTACAATTTTTTGACCATCAGATGTAATATTAATTGTTTTAATGGCATCGTTTACATCTGCTGGATAACCTCCTTCAAACACTCTAATCGTATGACCATCATTTGGGTCGATTTCCCAAATTTCGTGATTCACGGCTGCTATTATGTTCCCATTTATTGGATGAAATTTAGCATCATTAACAAAGCGTGGGTAGATACTTCTTTCCCAGAGTAAGTCCCCATCACCATTCGGGATTTCCTGAGTGTGAGCTACATTAAGCAAAGAAAACAAGATGAATACGAGCAGGAGGGAGGAGTGCGATTTTGTTTGATTTATTTTCATATATTCCTCTGCAATATGACTGATACTATATTTACAAGTAAGTCCTTATCCTGCGGTTTGCTTATCGCAATCAATAATGTCAGCGTTGTGAGTAAATCATTATTCAATTTATGTTTTTCGAAATAATTATTTTTGTTAAGAAAATACAGGAAGACAGCCGCCGCAATTCTTTTATTCCCATCAACAAAGGAATGATTCTTGACAATGAAATATAGTAAGTTTGCGGCTTTTTCGAAGAAAGTCGGATATAAATCTATTCCGTCGAATGTCTGATAAATTGCCTCGATTGAACTTTTCAAGGATTCATCTTTTTCCCGACCGAATAAATCCGAATTGCCCATTTCTTCTTTCATCTTATTAATAATTTTCTTTACTTCGGCATAATTTATTTTATTTAACTTGCCGGACATTGATTCAATTTGCGAAAACCGCTTATAATCATAATCATCAAGTAAATTAAGTGCTTCAGAATATGATTGAAGTAATCGAAGAAAACTATCAATTTCATTTGTGTTTTGAATTTCCGGATTAGAAGCAGACTTGAATAAATTAATTGCTTCTGTAAGCTGAGAAATTTTTTCTTTCTGAGATTTAAGAAGATTAGCATTCAGCGAATAGCCCTGCACAAGGTATTCACGAAGAATCTTATTCGCCCAAATTCGGAATTGTGTACCTCGTTTTGATTTCACACGATAACCAACAGAGATAATTACGTCAAGATTGTAAAATTCAATATTTCTCTCAATTGCTCTTCCTCCTTCGTTTTGAACTGTTGCAAATTTTGCAACAGTTGAATTTCGCCTTAATTCTCCTTCTTGGTAGATATTTCTGATATGTCTGGAGATAACAGATTTATCCCTATCGAAAAGTTCAACTAAATGATTTAGAGAAAGCCAAACCGTTTCATCGTCCAACCGAACATCAACTTGCGTTTGATTATCCTCAGTCTGATAAATTACTATTTTATTTTCTGAATCCATAATCACCTCACTACCACAAATTTCATCGGTTTCTCATTCCCAATCCTCACAAAATACACTCCTGCCTGCAAGGTGGTAATGTCAATTCTTATATTCCCCTCTTGAGGGGTGCCCGAAGGGCGGGGTGGATGCATTTCATTCCCGAAGATATCGAAAATCCGGATTTGCTGTAGAACACCCCCTAACCCCCTCTTTTCAAGAGGGGGAACATTCAAGGTAATATATTCCATTGCCGGGTTGGGGAAGATTGGCTGATTTATTTCGTAATTATCTGAAACGGAAGTACCCCCTAAAACATAAAATCTGCGAGTTTCTGATGTACAACTTGTATCTTGTGCGTTAACCTCAAGATGCCAATAATACCATTTATTTTGTTCGAAATTCAGATTTGACGCTTTAAGTTTATTTATTATGAGCGATGTAGAATTGAATTCAGGATCTGAAGCAAATGTAAGAACTTCTGAATTCGCAGTATTGGAATTGGTCATTGAGTAGAAAATATTATCCCCGGATTTGATTGTATCGCCATCCAAGGGATAGTAAAGTTCAGCACAATCGGGTTTCCTCAAGTTCAATTTGCAGGTCAAAGTATCATCGGAAAAAGTTTCTTCACGTAAGGTATCTCCTGTTTCCGGAACAATTGGAATAATGCTAAGATAAATTGAAGATTGCCCTTTATGAGTTGACAAAAAATCATTTGGGATAAATGGAGGAAATTCAACTTCCACAAACCCGCCGGGAGGAATCCCAGTTAGATTATTTTCACCGGGATATGGCAAAGGAGTTGTCTGAAAATATCCATTTACTTCCTGCACATCGCAATATCTAACTTTTATAAATGGATCTTCATTACAAAATACCGAATCGAATGCAGAGGCTTTCAGGCAATCGTCGGAAACTGTTACATTCCTATTGTAAATTATTTTGTTCACATCATCATTGTTAATTTTACATCTTACTTTGAAAGTAAGTATAGTATCCGACACATTTTGGAAAATTCCGACAGGTTTGAAACCTTCCCATTCGTTCCCGACTATTACGTCTAATAATTGATTACTGTATGGATAATTGTAACTGAAATTATGGTCATACTGATTATTGATTTTCTGAAGTTTATAATTTAGAGCAACAACCCTAA
The DNA here is from genome assembly GCA_001804565.1 of Ignavibacteria bacterium GWF2_33_9. Lineage (GTDB taxonomy): Bacteria > Bacteroidota > Ignavibacteria > Kapaibacteriales > UBA2268 > GWF2-33-9. Next base: position 2,478 of record MHAC01000023.1, read on the forward strand.
GCAGATTATTCTGCGAATAAACAGTTGTAATAAAAAAAATGATAAATATTAAGTAATATTTTTTCATAACATCACCATGAAGATTTACAAATTTATACAAAGTTTGCTAAATGCAAATTTCTTATACTTAAATAACACATGAATTGGGATTTTGTACCAAAATGAATGAAAATTAATTAATAAAATTATATTTTTTTAGTTTTTTCGTTTATATTTAGTTATATATTAAACGTTAAAAAAGTATTTTTTATGAACGCTAAAGAAATCAGAAATTCATTTTTAAAATTCTTTGAAGAAAAAAATCATCGAATCGTGAGTTCGGCTCCTGTTGTCCCTCATGGGGACCCAACACTGCTATTCACTAATGCAGGAATGAATCAGTTTAAAGATGTATTCCTCGGGACCGGATCCAGGGAATATTCCAGAGCAGTGGATACCCAAAAGTGCATACGTGTGAGCGGCAAGCATAATGACCTGGAAGAAGTAGGAGTGGATACTTACCATCATACCTTATTCGAAATGCTCGGGAATTGGAGTTTCGGAGATTATTACAAAGAAGAGGCGATAGAATGGGCATGGGAATTGCTGACTGAAGTTTGGAAATTGGATAAAGAGCGGCTTTATGCAACAGTATATAGAACTGATGATGAAGCTTATGATATTTGGAAGAAATTCCTCCCCGAGTCACGTATTCAAAGATTTGACGAAAAAGATAATTTCTGGGAAATGGGAGAAACAGGTCCTTGTGGTCCTTGCAGCGAAATTCATTATGACAAAACACCCGGCATGACCGGCGGAAGTCTTGTGAATGCAGGCTCGCCTGATGTTATTGAAATATGGAATTTAGTGTTCATACAGTATAATCGAAATTCTTCAGGCGTTTTGGAACCTCTTAAATACAAACATGTTGACACAGGAATGGGATTCGAGAGGATTGTTTCCGTAATTCAGGGAAAACCTTCAAATTATGATACCGATGTATTCATGCCTATTATTTCCGAAATTTCCAAAATGTGTGGGATTGCTTATCCAGAGGACATCAAGGACAAGAATGGAATTGCTATGCGTGTGATTGCAGACCATTTGCGTACACTTTCTTTTGCAATTGCCGATGGTGCTTTGCCCGGAAATGACGGTAGAGGCTACGTTTTACGCCGTATTCTTCGCCGTGCTTCAAGATATGCACGTAATCTCGGTTTTAAGGAGCCAATAGTATATAAATTAGTTGATATATTAATCGAAACACTCGGAGACGTGTTCCCTGAAATTGTTTCCGAAAGGAAAACAATCGAAAGAGTTATCCGTGGAGAAGAAGAAAGTTTCCTTGCAACTTTGGAACGTGGTTTGGCAATTTTCGAGGAAATTGCATCCAAGCCTGAAAGTTTGAAGAATAATTGTATTTCCGGACTCGATGCATTTTTGCTTTACGATACTTTCGGTTTCCCTCTGGATTTAACTCAGCTTATTGCCCGTGAAAGAGGGATGAGCGTTGATGTTGAAGATTTCGAAAGAAATATGGAATTGCAAAAAGAGCGCTCACGTGCAGCTCGCAAATCTCATGCTGCCGAAGTTTCTTCCATCACAGGTGACTATGTTACAGAATTTACAGGATATAATGAATTCGAATCCAAAGGAAAAATTCTCTTTGTAGAGGATGATAAAGTCGTACTGGATAAAACACCATTTTATGCAGAATCGGGCGGTCAGATTTCCGATACAGGCACATTGCTGATTGGAGGAGATTCATATAAGGTCAAGGATGTGCAGAAAATCGGGAATTTTCGTGTACATATTTGCGATAGAAATGTTGAACCTTTGATTGGACAAGATGCTGTTGCTAAAATTGACATTGACAGAAGAAAGAAAATTATGCGAAATCATAGCGCCACACACCTGCTGCATGAAGCTCTGAGACAAATATTGGGAAATCATATCAAACAAGCCGGCTCTCTTGTACATCCGGATTATTTGCGTTTCGATTTTAATCATTTCGAAAAAGTAAGTCCTGAAAATATTCGAAAAATTGAGAAAATTGTTAATAGAAAAATCTTTGAAGAAATTGCTGTGGACATACAGGAACATACAATCGAAGAGGCTAAGAAAAATTCTAAAGTTAAAATGTTTTTTGGCGACAAATATGGCGATGTTGTGAGAGTTCTTACAATGGACCCTAATTTTTCCATTGAACTTTGTGGTGGTACACATGTTAAAAATACTGCAGATATAGGATTTTTCAAAATTACAACAGAAACAGCTATTTCTGCAGGTGTTCGCAGAATTGAAGCAATTACAGGACCGGGAATTGAAGATTATATTGATAATTTACTTAGTATTATAAGTGATAAAAATCATGAAAAAGCTGAATTGCTGGATAAAATCAAGCAATTAGAAAAAGAAGTTTCTTCATTCAAATTAGAACAAATGACCTCCGGAGTGGACGAAATTTTGGCTAATGCCAAGAATTTTGAAAACATTAAGGTTGCAACTGCTGAGATTCCAGATACAGATATGGACTCGCTTCGTAATTTGGGAGACGAATTACGCAATAAATTAGGCAAAACAGGTATAGGTCTTTTAGCAACAATTTCGGGCGATAAAGTTCAACTTTGCTGCGTAGTTACTGATGATTTGAAGAATAAATTCCCTGCAGGAAAACTTATTGGTTCAGCAGCAAAATTCCTTGGCGGTGGCGGTGGCGGCAAACCCCACATGGCAACAGCAGGAGGAAAAGATGTTGCTAAATTACCTGAATTATTAGAAAGATTTATTGAAATAGCAATTTTATAAAGATTTCATATCCAATTCAAATAATTTTTGTAATTTATATTTTGCAAAAAATAAGTTTCAGAAATGGATATATTCCAGGAAAAAATTAGCGAGTTAAGATTGCAAAAAGCGGTCCAGCAATTTTTGTCTGACCCTTCGCAAGTTTATACGTTAGAATCAGGTCTGAATGTACAAATCCTTTCTCCGGGAAGAATAAATCCATACAAGGGACCTGATTTTTTGGACATAGCAATTTTATTGAATGGTAAAATTATTGTGGGTGATGCAGAATTCCACCATTGCTCCTCTCTTTGGCGTGACCATCAGCATTCTTTAGACGAAAATTTCAATACTGTTATATTGCATATTGTGTTAGACCATGATTGCGATTTAGGTTTACCTTTCCATACTTTAGTTGTACCCGAAAAAGAAATGGTACAAATTTACCATACTCAAATTAAAAAACATAAAAGTAAACCCGACCTTTTTTCCCTGGAAGAATTGCAAAACTATTCACTTATCAGGCTTTTACGTCATACAACCGAAGCTCAAAAGCTTGTGAATGGAGCAGGATTGGATTTTGCCATAAAATCATTAACTGATGATTTTTTGCAAAGATATATGGCAAAGAAAAGACGCCCTTCTTATACACAGGAAAAAATAGCCGATTACCCTGACTATATCATTTCTTCCAAATTAACAGATTTTGTCCGAGATATTGCAATTAATAAAAGATTCTCCATTCCAGATAAACTTATTACTTTAGTCAAAGAAAAAGACAATAAAATCGGCATAGGTCTGAGGAGGGAAATAATGCTGAATGTAATTGTTCCTTGTGCTTTGACTCAGGCAGACGAACATTCCAGAATTAACATTTTTTCCTGGTACTGGTCTTCCTTTGCAATGAATAAATACGGAATACTAACCCGCAAATTTCCTGAACTACCTCAGAATTTCCTTTGGCAGCAACAGGGGATGCTGGAATATATGCGTGAAATCGAAAGCGGTTCCAATACTATTTCCGAAGCATTAGCTTATTACGGAATTGGGAAATTACTTACTTTTTTCCAATGGGGACCCGGAGAAAATATATAATTAAAAAAATATATAATTAAATATGTAATTAAAATTTAGAGGTTTTTTATGAAAAAGATGCTTTACATTTTCTTAATTTCAATTATATTCATTTCTTGCTCAAAGAAGGAAAATGAACCGGAAGATTTCCTGAAAGTGAATGAATTGATGGAAAAAGCTGAACAAATCAATGAAGATTTCAAATCTGCCGAAGACAAATTCGAAGCTAGAAAAGCTGCAGGAGATACTTTGGCAATTGAATGGATGAAATTATACGAACTTATTCCCGATGTGGATGGATTTACTCGCTCCGAACCAAAAGGCATGATGTTTTCAATGGAAAATCTTGCTTACTCCAATGCAACTGCTACTTTCCAAAAAGATAATTTGGAAATAGAAGTTTCGCTTTACGATTATAATCAAGTTGTATCGCTATTTGCTGCTGCTACTGCCTGGAAAAACGTTGGTTTCAATGTTGAAGATGAAAATGGTTATCAGAAAGTTTCGCAATTGAAAGAAATCACTGATAGCTGGATTTTCGAAGAATGGCGCAAAAATAATAAAAGAGCAACCGTCACAATTAGTTTGAATGACCGCTTTTTCCTGCAAGTTTCTGCAAATGATCAGCCAGGAACTGAATTTGTTAAGTCTATAGCAATGAAAGTGATTAATAAAGGAAAAAGTATATTCAACAAGTAATAATTTTATTTCTTCAGTATCATAGGCCTATTATTGCGGGACCATTCACTCCAAGAACCCATATATATTTTTGGAATGGATAGTCCTGCATGGGCTATTGCCAATATTGAATGACAGGCAGATACTCCAGAGCCGCAATAAAACACTACTTTATCCGGGGAATAACCTTTCATAATATTTTCATATTTTGCTTTCATTTCATCTTTTGGCAAATAAAAACCGCTTTTGTCCAAATTGTCAGGATAAGGAGAATTTACGGCTCCAGGAATATGACCTGCAATTAGATCTATAGGCTCCATAATACCTTTATAACGAAAATCCACCCTAACATCTACAATTCGGTAGGAATCATCTTTGATGATTTCATCCATATCCTGCATATTCACAAGCGGTAAATTCCACGAATTGCATATATATTTTTGTGAGTTATGATGAATTGGCTTATCATTGCTCAAGGAATATCCTGCTGATTTTGCTGCCTGATAACCGCCATCAACGACTCGAACATATTCATGCCCCACTGCTCTCAACATCCACCAAAGGCGAGCAGCTGCATTTCCAGCACTTTCTTCATCATAAATAATCACTTTATGCTCCGGTTTCAAACCGAATTTAGTGAGAGTTGCCGAAAAATTTTCCAATGAAGGAAGAGGGTGTCTGCCTCCTTTGCTCAAATCCGGATCGATAGTTGCAATTTCAGTATCCAGGTCAATCCAGAATGCACCCTGCAAATGTTCTTGAGAATATCTCGCTTTGGAAGCAGCTGAATTACTCGCATCGAAGATGAAGAGATGAGTATCATTCTGCAGCGAGAGCAGTTCTTGTGGTGAAATTAGGGGAGAGAGATTATTCATAATATGTTTATTTGAATCTTATTTGAAAGTTTAATTTAATAAAATAACCCTCATTTTCAACTACTTCAGCTGCTGTAATAATACGACCATAATCACATCTATTGGGAGAACTATCAGGGAAATCAACTTTGGTATGGTTTAGTAAATAATTTTGGAACTCATTTCTATTATACACATGGTAACAAACTAATTCACCGTCCTTTTTGACTGCAATGAAACCACCGGTAACATTAAAATTACCATTCCATATTCTACCAGCTTGCATACCAAGAGCCATATCAACAAGCATATCTTTTATTTTTCTGCAATAAAAATTCGGATTAAGTTCAACTTTAAAATCACATGGATTTGAAATTGACAAATAATCAGTTAAATCTTTCACAGAACTTTTCCGACTTAAATAACGTTTCAATAACCAATCGGATAGAATAACAGGTAAATTACTATCTATCATTTGTAAATTTGTTTTGAAAATTTCGCTTTGCATTTTTACAAATTCCAAGTTAAAGCCATTCTCGGTTAACCAATTTATTCTTTTGGAATACGAATCAAGTAAATTTATTTCAATAACCTGTTCATAGTTTATCTCTGGCAGTATTTTATAAATTAGATTTGTATTTTTGCTTGCATTGAAAAGTGTAGGTTTACCACCTAAATATGATTTGATGCTAAAACCTTGAGTTTGTGTATTGTGCAAAACAGGATCATGTATAACAATTCTAATATCCGCAGTTTCAACTTTCTCATCAGATAATCTAGTTGCGTACAATTCATTAAAGATTGGTGTCATAAAGTCTAATGAAAAGGCACCCTCACCAGAATTCATACCAGCAAGTAATGATTCTGTATATTTAAGAATATTTTGGATTGGTATTTCAGATAAAATTTCACCAGCATCATTTTGAACAATAATTTTATCTTTTCTTAAGTAATTTAAATTTCCGTTTTCAGAACGAATAATTTTTAGGATCAGGTAGAAAATTTCTTCATTTTTATTTAAATTTTCATCGGCAGTATAGAGTTTACCGTCAGCAAGTAATTTAAGAAAAGTATAAAATTCACTCCATTCGCCTTTATTTCCTTTCAGTGCCATATATCTCCAATTTATTTAAGATTTGTTTTGCCATTGCTTGAATAGCAGGTACAGCAACAGAATTACCAAATTGTTTATAAGCAGAAGCATCTGCAACAGGTATAATAAAACTATCCGGATATCCTTGTAATCTTGCCCATTCTCGTGGCGTCATTCTGCGTATTCCTTCTCTGTTCACTTCTCCTTTTATCTTGGTTTCAGGTGTATAATCAGTAATTCTACTATCAATAACTAAATTTCTTTCTTTTCCCATACCACCAACAACTATTGCGTTAGCAATTTGGTCATCATGTATTATTTCAAATCCGAAACCATTACCTTTGCTTGCATGTCTTAATTTATGATTTTTAAGTGTCTGTAAATATTGAGTAGATAAATAATATTTAGTGGTAGGGACTTTTTCTTCCTTAATATCTGCAAATGTTTTCTGTGTATTAATTGGTGAAGGATAAGTGAAATCAGTAATATTTAAGTCTTTTCTAAATCCTGCAATATATATACGTTCACGGTTTTGGGGCACCCCAAAATCTTTTGCATTTACAATTTTAGGTTCTGGAACATAATATTCTAAATCATCCCTTAATACATTTAATATTGTATAAATTGTTTTACCCTTATCGTGATTAATTAATCCTTTTACATTTTCTAAAAAGATTGCTTTTGGTTTTTTTCTTTTTATAATTTCTGCTACATCAAAAAAGAGAGTACCTCTCGTATCTTCAAAACCGCCTCTTTTACCAGCTATTGAAAATGCTTGGCAAGGAAAACCTGCACATAATATGTCAAAATTATCAGGTATATAATTTTTAATATTTTCTTTGGTAATATCTCCAAACGGTATTTCACCAAAATTTGCTTTATAAGTTAGTTTTGCTTGATCATCCCATTCGCTGGTATAAATACATTTTCCTCCTAAATTTTGGAGTGCAAGTCTAAATCCTCCTATACCGGCAAATAAATCAATAAAATAAAATTTTGGTTCTGGTGGTGCCGGAAATGGAATTTCTTCCTTATAATCCAATAATAGATATTGGATATATTCTTCTGCCATTTTACTGCTTAATTCATCATCGGGAAATTTATATTGATAAGCCTTTTGTATTTGTTTTATTGCACCTGATTTGTAATATTTTGATATTCCGTTTTTGGAATTATGCAAATAATGAGTAAATGCAGCTTTATACTCATCGTCAAATGGTTCATATAATTTAATTCGGTATTTAATACCTTCAATTTCTTCAATTGATATCTTTTCTTTTAATTCCATTAATTATCTCTTCGGCTTTATTGGCACATGCATTCGGATTTTTTTCAATTTCTTTGCCCCAGAATCTAATTATTATCCAGCCATTTTGTTCTAGAAATTCATTTACTTCTTTATCTCTTTCAATATTTCTTTCTATTTTCTTATGCCAATAATTTATATTTGATTTATGTTCTTTCTTTTTTTCAGACCAATTAAAACCATGCCAAAATTCACTATCACAAAATATGGCTAATTTATGTTTTTTTATAGTAAAATCTGGTTTCCCAAAAACTGTTTTATCATTTTTTCTATATCTTAAACCTATTTTCCATAAAGCTCTTCCAAGTAAAAGTTCAATTTTTGAACCTTTATTTTTAACAGCCTTCATGTTTTTGGTTCTTTGCTCGTGAGTCATTATATTCTTTTTATTAATATTTCAAATTTATAAAATCAAAAAAACTATTGAAATTATTTATTTTATCATTTCTTTAAAAATGGTATTATATATTATATCTATACCTGATAATAAACCATATTCTAAACCTTTTTTGGCAATTGCAATTTCTTCATCATTTAATTCTCTTCCCATCTTATTTTTTGCTTCATATTGTAAATCGTCGATGGTAATTGCAAAAAGTAATTGTTCTGTATTATTCTGTTCCATTATTTTTTTCTTTTTATTTTATGCAAATTAAGAAATTTATCCCATATTTCTTATATATTCACTATCTCTCTCACTTCATAATTTTTTCCTTTTGCATCGAGCTGTATTTTAGCAGCGGGAATTTTCTCGTCATGCTCAAATATGATTGTCCAGTTATTCTCGGCGATATAGGGCAGCCATTTCTTTTTCTCTTCTAAGGTTACCAACGGTTGATTATCGTAGCCCATAATGAATGGAAATGGCAAATGCGAAGCTGTCGGAAGCAAGTCCGCTGCAAAGAAGAAATTTTCGCTTCCTGCAGTTATTTGAACTAACTGCATTGCTACGGTATGTCCGTAAAATCTATGTACATTAATATTCGGCAGGATTTCCACATCTCCTTCCACAAGTTCTAGTATTCCTCTTTCCATAAGTGGTAAATAATTTTCCGGGAAAAAAGATGCACCGTCTTTATCATAAGGCTTCAATGCATGTTCGTAATGTTCTCTTTGCACATAATACTTTGCGTTTGGGAATGTCGGCACCGCAACTCCATCTAGCAGAAAAGTAGCACCTCCCGCATGGTCGAAGTGCAAATGTGTTAGAACCACATCTGTTATATCTTCAGGATGAATTAAATGAGGCGTCAGATTAATCCTTGCATCCGATTTTTCTAAATCTATACCATAAATTTTAGCTAATTTATCATTATACTTTGTTCCATTACCTGTATCAATAAGGATTTTCTTATCTCCATATTGTACTAACACATTTCTTGCAGCAAGAGGAATTCTGTTTAAATCATCGCCAGGAGAGTACACTCGTGACCAAAGGGCTTTGGGTACAACTCCGAACATTGCACCTCCATCAAGTGCAAAAATCCCTGTTTCTACTGTTTCTATTTTAATATTATTAAATTCCATAATTCAATTATTTTTTCAATTAAAACTGATTTGATTGCAAGTTATTGTAAAAAAATTATTTAGTGTTGATTAAGTTTTTTTTATTAATTTTGGAAACAGTTCATTAACATTTTATATAAAAAGGAGTTCTGTATGAAAAGAGTTTTAATAGGTGCTTTGGTTGCTGCTGTAATCGCATTTGCTTTACAAGCAGTGGCATGGATGGGAAATTTTTACCCTAACTTTGCCAAATATACTTCCAATCAGGATACTGTTATTGAAAATCTCTCACAAAATCTCACTGAAGATGGTTTGTATTATGTTCCTTATGTTCCGGCCGATGCAACAAGTGAACAAAGAGAAGAATATGCAAAAACAGCGACCGGTAAACCATGGGCTATGGTATTTTACCATCAGAAAATGGAAGATGCAATGGGTATGAGTATGACTATGGGATTTATACATAATTTCATATCGGCTTTCATTGTGGGATTAATCTTATTCTATGGTAACTTCAAATCCTATTGGGGTAAATTCTTTGTTTCAATGGGAATATTTGTTACTGTAATTTTAGTGGGTATAATGGATGAAGTACTTTGGTGGTCTTTCCCAGGTTCATTTATTTACCCGCAGATTATTGATGTATTCCTCGATTGGGGTGTTGCTTCATTCTGGTTAGCATTCTTTATTAAACCAAAAACAGCTTAAAATAATATGTGTGGAATAAACATATATATAATCTTATTGTTTAAACTATTATTATATGTATTTAGCTGTGTTGAAAATGGGGAAAAACTCGTAAATACACTATTTAAGTAAGATAAAGGAAAAAAATATTTGTGGAAAGAAGTAGAGATTCACATTGAAAAAAGTTATCGTTATCCACAGTAATTTGGATGGGGTCCTTTTTATATGGAAAAACAGCTTTTTTCCACAAAGAATAAAATAAGTTTTTCGTCTGTTTGTTAAAAATATGTTGATAAATAAAATTGGAAGAATAAATGAAAATTGCATTAGCTTCGGACCATGCCGCATACGACATGAAAGAAAAGATTAAAGAATTTCTTAATTCCAGAGAAATTGAATGGGAAGATTTCGGAACATTCTCAAATGACTCTGTGGATTATCCTGATTTTGCAATTCCAGCAGCCGAATCAGTTGCAGGCAACTACAGTGATATTGGAATAATAATTTGCGGGACTGGAATAGGAATGAGTATTGCAGCTAATAAAGTGAAAGGAGTGCGTGCAGCTCTTTGCTGCACAGAAGATACAGCTATACTAAGCCGCCAGCATAATAATGCAAATGTCCTATGCTTCGGTGCTCGTACTAATTCCTGGGAAAATGCACAGATAATGATAACCGCTTTCCTCACCACCGAATTCGAGGGAGACCGCCACATCCGCAGATTGGATAAAATCCAGTCTTATGAGTGTTAATTGATTTGAAAAGTGAATTAAAAAAATTAATTCTTCAAATCAATAAAATACTTTTTTGTATTAAAATATGGAAATAAGCAAAGTCCGCAATATTGGTATTGCAGCTCATATTGATTCCGGTAAAACCACCCTAAGTGAAAGAATATTGTTTTATACTGGCAGGATACATAAGATTATTGAAGTCAAGAGTAAAACAGGCAGCGGTCCAACAATGGACTCAATGGACTTGGAAAGGGAAAAAGGTATTACAATACAATCTGCGGCAACATACTGCAAATGGAATGATATTAATATTAATCTTATAGACACTCCTGGTCACATTGATTTTACAGGCGAAGTGGAACGAACCTTACGTGTTCTCGATGGCGCAGTGCTTGTTCTCTGCGGTGTAGCAGGAGTTCAGACCCAATCGTATACGGTTGACCGTCAGATGCGCCGCTATTCTGTTCCACGTATTGCATTCATCAACAAACTTGACCGAGCAGGAGCAAATCCAGATAAAGTTGTTAATCAGTTAGAAGAAAAATTAGGTCATAAACCGGTATTAGTCACTATACCTATAGGTATAGAAGATAATTTCGAAGGAGTAATAGATTTGCTAAAAATGAAGGCAATATATTACGAAGGAGCTTATGGCGAAGAAGTAGTCGAAAAAGACATTCCTCCACATCTTCTTTCGGATGCAGTTCTTCGTCGCAAGAAAATAATCGAAAGAGTTGCCGATTATGACGAAATATTTGCCAAGAAATACCTTGAAGAATCCGAAATAAATAATGAAGACTTGAATGCCGCAATTAGGAGAGCAACAATCTGCCTGAATATTACACCCGTTTTTATAGGAAGCGCAAAGGAGAACAAAGGTGTCCAGACATTATTGAATGGAGTTGGGCTTTTTCTTCCTTCTCCTGATGAAATTCAAAATAAAGCTTTGGATTTGGACGAAAATAATAATGAAATTGATCTACAAACAAAAGATGATTTGCCGACTGTGGCCCTTGCATTTAAGTTGGAAGTTGGAAAATACGGACAGCTGACTTATATGAGAATTTATCAGGGTAAAATTCGAAAAGGCGATTATTTGGTAAATATGCAAAATAAGAAAAAGATTAAAGTACCCCGCATCGTGAAGATGCATGCTAACAATATGGAAGAAATAGAAGAAGCAGGAGCAGGAGATATAATTGGTATGTTCGGAGTTGATTGTTCCTCAGGCAATACTTTTACAGACAGCAAAGTAAACTATTCCTTGAGTTCGATGCTTTTTCCTGCTCCTGTAATCGAACTTGCTATAGAACCGAAAGACAGAACTCACCTGATGAATTTTTCTAAAGCTTTGAACAGATTCCAGAAGGAAGACCCGACCTTTCAGGTTTATCTTGACAAAGAAAGTGGAGAAACAATTATTAAAGGTATGGGAGAGCTTCATCTAGAAATTTATATTGAAAGAATTAAACGTGAATATAATACCGAAGTAAATATAGGCAAACCAAAAGTTGCATATCGTGAAACTATTACTCAAAAAACAGAATTTGATTATACACATAAAAAGCAGTCAGGAGGTTACGGCCAGTTTGCACGTGTTGTCGGCTTCATTGAACCACTCACTGAAATGAACGAGAATCACTACAAATTTGTGAATGCAATTGTAGGTGGTGCTATTCCTAAAGAATTCATACATTCATGCGATAAAGGATTTCAGGAACAACTTCACGAAGGACTTCTCATAAAGCAACCTATCGTTGACGTGAAAGTAACACTTAATGATGGAGCTGCTCATTCGGTGGATTCTTCTGAATTAGCTTTCAAACTTGCGGCACATCATGCGATGAAGAAAGCAGTCGCTCAAGCAAAACCAATACTTCTCGAACCATTTATGAATCTTGAAGTTGTGGTCCCGGAAGAGTTCCAGGGACCTGTTATCAGTCAGTTGAACCAAAGACGTGGCGTGATTCACAAGACAAATCTCGAAGCAAAATTTGTCACTGTTGTTGCTGAAATTCCTCTAAAGGAAATGTTCGGCTATTCTTCAAACCTTCGCAGCATAACTCAAGGAAAAGGTGAATTTACGATGGAATTTAACAAGTATATACCCGTTCCTAAATCAATAGAAGAAGAAATTATTAAAGAATACAAAGAAAGAGAAACTGCCAAAAAATGATTGAAGTCTTCTTTTCTGAAGAAATTGGAGGAGATATACATATCAGAATGCTTGATAAGATCCTCTCAATTGATTAGTGAGTTTGGGAGAATATTGGTACTTACTGGATACCTCCATGTTCAGTTATATGATTTAGAAGCTAGCAAAACGCTTGAAAAACAAACTAAATAATTTATTGTATTAGTTGTCGTTGCCTAATGTACTTCATTATTTAATTCAAAATAATTTTTTTAGTTTTTACAAAGGAATCGCCTGTAATACGAATAAAATAAATAGTTTTCAGCAATTCGGATATGTCAATTACTTTGCTTGTCGTATAAGTATTAAGCAGTTTACCATTAATATCGTAAATCTCAATTAACTCATAATTCATATCAACAATTAGTGTACCTTCAATTAAGTTTGGATATATTTTTAAATCCTCATTTAAATCATTGTCATGGTCATTAAAACTATTAGAACTATTTTTTTCAATTACAAAATAAAGTTGACTTGTGCCAACAATATCATTCCATTCACCGGGAATACCTAACATAGTAGTACCTGATGGCCATCCTGCAAGTGCAATGGCTGCACAATCTTGACCTGTTCCATAATTATCAGGTTCATTAGGTGAACCGGTACTAGTGCCGCCCCAATTGTAATATGCTCCATCAATTGTACTTCCATTATTTGATCCATTATCTCCTTCTCCTACCCAGAAATTTATTCCTGTATTGTCATTATTGCCATCCCATAACCATGTGCCTTCAGTTTGTTGATCGTTAGCTCCAATCCAGACATAGGCAATTCCGCCTCCATTTGCAATTGATGTATAGGATGGGGAAATTTCGGCTCCAATAATTATTGCATTATAAACTGCATTCTGTTCATTAAGGTCATTAATTTCTACTAAATAACCATTTCTTTCTGCTGCACAAGCAGCAGCATCAACCCATGTTTTTGCTTCTTTCACTATTTCGTATATTGTACCATTATGGGTAAAAGTATAAATATTCGTACTGTCAACACACTGTGAAAACAATGGTGTGTAAATAAAATACACGGCAATTAAGGTAAATATTAGTCTCATTTCAAATAGATTATAATTATGCCTACTCTTTTAAGGATTTTCGGCATACTCCTGTAATTTATATTTACTTTGAAGCAAATTTAACATTAAGTTTAATTACTTCCACTCATCATATCTCGATTATGCGAAGATAATAAGTGCAAATTACTAAAAAAAACAGATATAATATTAGTGTAAATTAGGAAAAACACAATCATTTATATAGGATTCTTTACTTTGCTCTGAGTGATAAAACCAAAAATCCTTTTAATTTAAAACAATCACTATCAATGTATTTTGTTACTTCGGTATAGCTTGTTTCAATTTAATTGGGGATTGGTATGACAAACATGAGATTGAATGAATATCCTAATTTATTAAATGCAATGTTTTAACATTTGGATTTTAGTTAATCCTAATAAAAATGTTTGTAAATCAAAGAGTTCAAAGAATATTTATTAAAAATAATTAATTTGAGTTTTTAACAATTTAACGGAAAAACTTTAGTAATTTTGAAATCCGGGAGATATGCATTTCCCGATAATTAGATAATTATAGTTAAATATTTCAAAAAATAGAGACAGGTTAAAAAATGGCTGAAAAAAAGTTTTTGACTATTGATGGTAATGAAGCAGCTGCATACGTTGCCTTTCGTTGCAGTGAAGTGATTGCAATTTACCCAATCACACCATCATCAAATATGGGTGAATACTCAGATGAATGGGCAGCAAAAGGTCAGAAAAACCTCTGGGGAACAATTCCTACAGTTTATGAAATGCAGAGTGAAGGCGGAGCTGCAGGTGCTGTTCACGGCGCTTTGCAAACAGGTGCTCTCACCACTACATTTACTGCATCCCAGGGATTACTTCTAAAAATACCTAATATGTATAAAATTTCAGGTGAATTAACACCTACAGTTTTTAATATTTCCGCAAGAACTCTTGCTAATCACGCACTTTCCATTTTTGGTGACCATAGTGATATAAATGCTGCACGTCAGACAGGTTTTGCTATGATGGCATCCAATAGTGTGCAGGAAGTTATGGATTTGGAAACAATTTCCTGGGCTTCAACTCTTCGTTCACGTATCCCGTTTTTGCACTTCTTCGACGGTTTCCGTACTTCTCACGAAGTTCAGAAAATTGAAGTTTTGCCAGATGAAACAATCAAAGCAATGATTAGCGAAGAACTCGTTTCTGCTCACCGCAAAAGAGCTATGAATCCTGATAATCCGTTTATACGTGGTACCGCACAGAATCCTGATGTTTTCTTCCAAAATCGTGAAACTATCAACACTTATTATAATGCATGTCCTGATATCGTTCAGGAAGAAATGGATAAATTCGCTGCATTGACTGGACGTCAGTATAACTTGTTTGATTATGTTGGCGATCCTAATGCCGAAAACATTTTGGTTGTTATGGCTTCAGGTGCTGATGCTTCTCATGATACTGTGGAATATCTCGTGAAAAACTCAGGCGAAAAAATTGGTCTGGTGAAAGTTCACTTATATCGTCCATTCAGCGTGAAGCACTTTATTCAAGCTTTACCTAAAACAACAAAGAAAATAGCTGTTCTTGATCGCACAAAAGAACCCGGCGCTACAGGCGAACCAATGTACTTGGATGTAGTTGATTCTATATTCAAATCCTATCAGGATGGTACTTATCATTTCGACCAAATGCCTAAAGTTTATGGCGGTCGTTATGGTCTTTCTTCAAAAGAATTTACTCCATCAATGATTAAATCAGTGTTTGATAATTTAAAATTGGATAATCCAAAGAATAATTTCGTTGTTGGTATAAAAGACGACATTTTAAATTCAAGTTTGGATTTTGATCCACATTTCAGTATTGAATCTGATAAAGTAGTTCGCTCAATGTTTTGGGGATTAGGTTCAGACGGTACAGTGGGTGCAAACAAAAATTCCATAAAAATCATTGGCGAAAACACAGATTTCTATTGCCAGGGATATTTTGAATATGATTCAAAGAAATCCGGCTCAATCACAATTTCGCACTTACGTTTCGGACCGAACTTGATTCGTTCACCTTATAAAGTATCGCATGCTAATTTCGTAGCTTGTCATCAAACAGTATTCTTAGAAAAATACGATGTAATTCGTAATTTGATTAATGGCGGTGTATTTTTGCTTAATACACCTGTTCCAACTGCTGAAGTATGGAACAGCCTACCGAAATCACAGCAAAAACAAATTATTGACCGTAAAATTAAAGTATATGCAATAGATGCACAAACAGTAGCAGAAAACAGCGGTATGGGTCGTCGTATCAATACTGTAATGCAAACATGCTTCTTTGCTATTTCAGGTGTATTGCCAAAAGAACAAGCGATTGAAGAAATTAAAAAATCAATTAAGAAAACTTATGGCAAAAAAGGTGAAAACATCGTTCAGATGAACCTTGCTGCTGTAGATTCAACATTAGCAAATCTTCATGAAGTGCCTGTTCCGGCTGAAGTTACTTCAGATTGGGATACATTCCCAACAATGGCTCCCGGTGCTTCCGAATTCGTTGCAAATGTCGAAGGTGCAATTCTTGGTGGTAAAGGCGATGACCTTCCAACAAGTGTATTCCCTCACGATGGCACATGGCCTACAGGTACTGCTGCATTCGAAAAGAGAAATATTGCACTCCAAATTCCTGTTTGGGACGAAGAGTTATGTATTCAATGCGGTAAATGTGCTATGGTTTGCCCTCATGCAACTATTCGTATTAAATCATATGCACCTGAGCTTTTGAGTTCAGCTCCTGCAGCATTCAAACATACTCCTACAAAAGATAAAGATTATAAAGGCGAAGAATATACAATTCAAGTTGCTGCAGAAGACTGTACTGGCTGTTCAGTTTGCGTAGAAGTTTGCCCTGTTATCGACAAAGTTAATCCAGGCCGTAAGGCACTCAATATGGAACCACAACTTCCTTTGCGTAATCAGGAAAGAGAAAACTGGAATTTCTTCCTTTCAATACCAGACAAGAACCGAGATGACATTAAAGTTACTAATTTGCGTCAACAGCAATTGCAATTGCCACTCTTTGAATTCTCCGGTGCTTGCTCCGGTTGCGGTGAAACACCTTACGTGAAATTAATGTCACAGCTCTTTGGTAATCGTGCAGTAATTGCTAATGCAACAGGATGTTCTTCCATTTATGGAGGTAACTTACCGACAACACCATGGACAAAAGATGCAGATGGTCGTGGACCTGCTTGGAATAATTCACTTTTCGAAGATAATGCTGAATTTGGTCTTGGTATGAGACTTTCCATCGATAAGCAAGCAGAAATAGCTAGAATGCTTCTCAAGAAAATGGAAATGGAAATCGGTATGGAGCTTGTTCAGGAAATCTTAGATGCACAACAAGTAACAGAACAGGAAATCAATGCTCAAAGAGCAAGGGTTGAAAAAGCAAAAGCATCAATTGCAATGTACAATACCGAAGATGCAAATCGCTTGAAAGATTTGGCTGATTATCTCGTGAAAAAATCAGTTTGGATTGTTGGTGGCGACGGTTGGGCTTATGATATTGGTTACGGTGGATTGGATCACGTATTAGCTTCAGGTAAAAATGTGAACATTCTCGTACTTGATACTGAAGTTTATTCCAATACTGGCGGACAGATGTCCAAAGCATCTCCAATTGGAGCAATTGCTAAGTTTGCTGCAGGCGGTAAACCAACTCGCAAAAAAGATTTAGGTATGATGGCAATGAGCTACGGAAATGTTTATGTTGCTTCAGTTGCTTTCGGCTCGAACGATAATCAAACTTTGAAAGCATTCGTCGAAGCAGAAGCTTACGATGGTCCTTCAATCATAATTGCATATAGCCATTGTATCGCTCATGGCATTAATATGGAAGCACCATTGCAAAATCAAAAAGCAATCGTGGATTCTGGTCAATGGATACTTTATCGCTATAATCCTAATTTGGCAGTTGAAGGCAAAAATCCTTTCGTTTTAGAAAGCAAACCTCCAAAAATGCCTGTTGCTAACTATATGGATATGGAAATACGTTACAAGATGTTAAGTAAAATAAATCCTACTGCTTATACTGAACTTTACAAGCAGGCACAGGAATTTGTAGATGAACGTTACAAACATTATGCTTTTCTTGCAACTAAGGAAAATGTTTAATTGGTGTATTAGAAAGTAAACAAAGGAATAAAAATGAACTTACAAAGCAAATATTTAGGAATGACATTAAATTCGCCTTTCGTGCTTTCAGCATCACCAATCGGCGAAAATGTTGAAAATTTGAAACGTTTGGAAGATTACGGTGTTGGTGCTGTTGTTCTCCATTCACTTTTCGAAGAACAATTAGCAGACGAACAATTGGAGTTGGAATATCATTTAACTCACGGTACTGAAAGTTTTGCGGAAGCAACAAGCTTTTTCCCAAATTATGATGAATTCCGTTTAGGTCCCGACCAATATCTTGAACAAATTCATAAAGCAAAAAACACCCTGAAAGTTCCTGTGATTGCATCTTTGAACGGTACTTCAAAAGGCGGTTGGACAAAATATGCAAAAAACTTACAGGATGCAGGTGCAGACGCTTTGGAATTGAATATTTATAATGTACCAACTGATATTAACTTGGATTCAGCTCAAATTGAAAATGCTTATGTTGATATTGTGAAACAAGTGAAATCGAATGTGAATATTCCTGTTGCAGTAAAATTAAGCCCATATTTTACAAATATGGCTAATATGCTTCACAGAATGGACACAGCAGGTGCAGACGCATTTGTACTTTTCAATCGATTTTACCAACCGGATATTAACTTGCATAATTACCAAGTTGATAATAAAGTTTCATTCAGTACTTCCGAAAATAACAGAATTGCAATGCGCTGGATTGCAATAATGAAAAATAAGATTAATGCTGAATTTGCTGCTACAGGTGGAATAATCACAGCACAGGATGCTGCGAAACTGATTCTTGCTGGGGCAAATGTTACTCAGATTTTTGCCACAATAGCACGCAACGGTATGGAATACGTGAAAGTTCTTGTTCAAGAACTTATTGAATTTATGGAAGAAAAAGGATACTCAAGCATCGAAGAAATGATTGGAGTAGTTTCCCAAAAGAACATTCCAAATCCCGGTTCATACGAAAGAGCCCAGTATATGAAAACTCTTTCGAACTACAAATTCTAATTTAATTAGAAATAATTCATTCAAAAGCCCTCACTCGAGGGCTTTCTTTTATTTAATAAACTTAATCTTCCAAAGTAGTTAAATTCCCGGGATCAACTCCCATAATTTTTGCTTTCAGCACACGGCGCATAATTTTGCCGCTACGTGTTTTAGGTAAGGAATCCACAAATTCCACAGATTCCGGTCTGGCAATGGGCCCTATTTCATAGGAAACATATTTACGCAAATCTTCGGCAAGTTCTTCCGTTTTTTCGATTCCCTGCTTTAAAATCACGAAAACGTGAATTGCGTTACCTTTTATTTCGTGAGGAACTCCAACTGCTGCAGCTTCCGCAACGGAATTATGACTCACCAGAGCACTTTCAATTTCTGCTGTCCCCAAGCGGTATCCAGATACTTTAATTACATCATCCACTCGTCCGATTATCCAGAAGTACCCGTCTTCATCACGTTTTGCACTGTCTCCGGTTAGATATAATCCGGGATATTTGCTCCAGTATTGCTCCACAAATCTGTCTTTGTCATTGTATATTTCCCTCACCATAGCAGGCCAAGGATTTTTGATAACAAGCAAACCCTCTTCATTTGGTCCGACGGAATTTCCGTTTTCATCCAAAATATCCATTTGCAAGCCCGGGAAAGGTTTAGTGCCGGATCCTGGTTTAAGCGGCATGGATGGTATAGGAGCAATCATGAACATCCCTGTTTCGGTTTGCCACCATGTATCCATAATAGGACATTTTTCCTTGCCAACTACACGATGGAACCATTTCCATGCTTCAGGATTTATTGGTTCGCCTACTGAACCCAAAATACGCAATGAAGATAAATCATGACGATTAACCCATGCTTCTCCGAATCGCATTAGACCACGAATCGCAGTCGGCGCCGTGTAAAA
>MHAC01000023.1:22496-26972 GCA_001804565.1 Ignavibacteria bacterium GWF2_33_9
CTTCAATCATTTGCCACCATCGATTCGGATAAGGATAATTCGGAGCACCTTCGTACATAAATACCGTAGCACCATTTAGCAGCGGACCGTAAACCAAATAACTATGACCTGTAATCCAGCCCGGGTCAGCAGTACACCAAAATCTATCTTCATCCTTTACATCGAAAACGTATTTCATAGTTGTATAAGTTCCAACCATATAACCGCCATGTGTATGCAAAATTGCTTTGGACTTGCCTGTAGTACCGGAAGTATAAAGGATGAACAGAGGATCTTCGGCGTCCATTTCGCAATAACTGCAATTATTGTTTACAATTGGCAGTTTCATTAACTCATGCAGCCACATATCTCGCCCCTGCTCCATATATATTTCTTGTCCCGTTCTTTTTATAACAAGTACATGTTCCACTGTACCGGCTCTTTGGAGTGCTTCGTCAGCAATATTTTTCAGATTCACAATTTTACCCCTTTGGTATGAGCCATCAGATACTATCAACACTTTCGATTGACTATCCTCAATCCTTTCGTGCAATGCTTCAACGGAAAAGCCTCCATATACAACTGAGTGAATTGCACCAATACGTGAACATGCCAGCATTGCAATCATAATTTCCGGAGTTCTACCCATATAAATCGTAACCCTGTCACCTTTGCCTACTCCTAAAGATTTGAGAATGCTTGCAAATTTACAGGTTTCCTTGAAAAGTCTGAAGTAACTCATCGTAACCTGGTCTCCATTCTCTCCTTCCCATACCAGTGCAATTTTATTTTTGCGGTGAGTATGCATGTGACGATCTAAACAATTATACGAGATATTAGTTTTGCCGCCTGAGAACCATTTATAGAAAGGCTTATCGGAATCGTCCATCACTTTGTCCCATTTTTTGAACCAGTGTAATTCTTCAGCCTGACTTTCCCAAAAACCTAAATAATCTTTATTCACTTCCTCTTCGAGAATTGCTCTATCAGGTATCCATGCATTTTTTACGATACTTTCTGATGGATAATATACTTCACCCGACAATTTGTTATCTGTCATTTTTAACTCCGTTTTATGATTGATAAATATACGAATTACAAATTAATAAAATTTTTTAAATATTTTATAAAAATTTATGAAAAGTTAATTTGAATGGCAAAATGAAAAGGTAAAATGCAGGTTTTATTTAAATAAAAAAAATGCGGGCGATTAAACCCGCATTTTCCTTTCAGAAGGTTAACTACTCTTCTCTGAAATTATCTTGTTAATAATTCCTTCCCATTTCCGGGTTAACAATAATTCTTCAGCTATTTGAAAATCACCGTTTTCTATATTGAAAAATTCCAAAGATATTTTAGCTTCTTTGTTATCTTTTGGAAGAAACTGTAATTCAACTTTTTCTATAATTTTCGATCTTCCATTAGAAGTATTTGCAGATCTTGCTGCTTCATAAACTTTGCATTGCTTGATCGAATTCAAATCTACTAATATTCGATTATTTGTAGAAAAATTTATATAAAAACACATTTTTGCATTTTTATCTACTCCTAAGTATATTTTTTCGATGCGTTCGCAATCGGTTATTTGAAAACCTGATTCTTTTGCATAATTTTTAAGGATTTCCAATTTCTTTTTTTTCTTTTGATTTGCTTTAATTTTAAGAATTAATGCCGGCAATGTAATTGCTGATACAATTACAAGCACTATAACTATATTTATTTCCATGTTATTTAAATTTTAATTGTAAAAAATAGTAAATAATCTAATTCTGCGATTAGATTAAGGATTAATTTTTTGCAATTAAACTACTTAAAGAAATGAAAGGGATAAATTAATACTGAATTTTTAAGAATTGTATAAATAAACTTAAATTGAGTAATGTAAACTAATGTTGTGAAGTATTTTGCATTTTTCTTTTTGAGAAAAATTCCGAAAAGATTAACATTATTTTTTTTGGAATTCTGATTTACTAATGGGTTATTGGAAGAAGTATTGTTTTCTGATAGTGTGGTAGAGAATGTATTACTGCTTTTTAACAAAAAATTATATTTGGGAAATTGTTCAGTACTAATTGAAAAATTTCGTTCTGCTACTAAATCAGCAGTAACAGAACCGGACTTGTTTTTCAAATTACTTCCGTATTCCCATATTGAATTTACCGGAATACTGAAATAAATTAAAACAAAAAGTAAAAAGTATAATATTTTTTTATGGAATTTCAAAAACAAAATTTAAATATTTATATTGATATAATTTTTTTGATATTAACTCTCATAATTTTATATTATTTTAATTATTCTCTCCTTAACTATTTGAAAACATTTATTATTAATAGAAAGACTTAGCGTACTAAGTCTTTCATTGAAAATTTACAATGATTTTTAAACCTATATTTCCAATTATAACTGTATTAGATGAGGCTGAAAGATTGAGAGATGTTGTAATATTTTCAAGACGAAAAACTTAGTACATTTTCGTTGTCTGTTTTTTTAACGTCAACGATTTATGGACCGAAAATCATTTCCGGTTTTTTAATTCTAAATTTTGATTAATTTGCGAATATATTTATTATTACTTGTTTGGATAACCAAGGAATAAGCCCCGGCACCAAGTTCCTTTAAACTGATTTGCTCTTTATAAGTATTGCTCAATGAATTCCTTTTCATCGAAAAGACCTTATTGCCCAAAATGTCGTATATGATTAGTTCAAAGGAATTTGTATCATTATTCGAAAAACTTAAGTCGATATTCACATTATTTTCGATTGGATTTGGATAAATTTTCAAATCCGAAAAATCGCCAGCAGGAGGTTCATTAATGCTTGTAATTAGCGAAGTGTACTTTATCGGCAATTTACGAACCCGTACACCGCAAGCATCGAAAATCGCATTGCATAAAGCGGGAGTAACCGATGGAAATCCTAATTCGCCGATTCCGGCAGGAGATTCTGCGCTTGGCACGATATGTACTTCAATTGGTGGAGCTTGCTCCATCGTGAACCATCTGAAATTATGAAATCCGGATTGCTCTATCTGACCATTTTTAACTGTTATTTCTCCATTAATTGATGTCGATAGTGCATCTATAGCAACTCCCATAAATTGAGATTTAATATTACCCGGATTGATTGCAATGCCGCAATCTAATGCCGCAACAATTCTTTCTATTTTCAGTATCCCGATTTTTGAAACAGAAACTTCTACGACATGCGCCGAATACCCGTCGTAACCGACGAAACCGGCAATTCCTCTGCCCCAATTTTCGGGTAATGGTTTGGACCATTCTGCTTTATCGGCAACTAATTGGATTACATTGCGTAATCTATTATTAGTAGCCAGATTCAAACGGAACTGCAAAGGATCAACTCCGGAAAGTACTGCTAGTTCGTCCAGAATGGATTCATTTACAAAAATAACTTGAGTATTATTTACAGATCTCCAGGGACCTGTCGGTATTGAATAGTTTTTCGTTGATGTAAGATTTTGGATATTCGGGATTGAATAATTCGGATTAGTTGCTGACACAGAACCTTGCGATGCTACTTTATGAATCCATCCGGTAATTTTTTTATCCTTATCAATTCCTGTTTTCAAGGAATGAATACTCATTGGTCTGTAATAATCATTTCTAATATCATCAGTTTTTGTGTATTGCAATTTAATTGGGAATCCTGAAAGTTTCGAAATTCGAGCGGCCATCCCAACATAATCATTATTATGCATTCTTCCAAATCCACCTCCAGCAAATAAGACGTTTACCGTAACGTCACTTTCTGGTAATGCCACAGCATTTGCAGCTGTAGTTCTGGCTACCTGAGGATTTTGAGTCATTGTCCATACTTCGCATTTATTGTTATGATAATGTGCAAATGCATTCATCGGTTCCATAGTTGAATGAGCAAGTAGTGGCACTTCGTAGATAGCTTCGATGAATTTATCAGTTCCTGAAGGCAAATTCGGCAGTGTACCCAATGATTGGATAAGTTCTTGAGTTATATCTGAACTGCTTTTCAGCGAAATTGGACCGGGATTCCAAACAGCTGTAATCTTTTCTGCTGCTTGCATTGCAAGATAAGTGCTTTCGGCAACAACAGCAACTCCTTCGGGAATTTTATAAGTCGCAATAAATCCCTCGACAAGTTTTGCCTGTTCATCGGAAAAGGACTTTAGTGTGCCGCCTACTTCCGGTGAACGTAGAACAACGGCATATTTCATCCCATCGTATTTGAAATCGGAACTGTATTTCGCTTTGCCGGTAACAATTTCCGGATTATCAATATGCCACTTTGTTTTTCCTATAACTTTAAATTCGGAAGGTTGTTTTAACTTTACCGAAGAAACCGGTGGAATTGGAAGAGTCGAAGCTTTTTCTATCAAGTCTCCATACGAAAGGGAGCGGTTACCATTCTTTTCGAAAACAAAACTTTTATCGGTATAGCAATCGTTTTCTGAAATTCCCCAAATTTGAGCAGCAGCCCCAACCAGCATTAATCTGGC
>MHAC01000023.1:27027-35322 GCA_001804565.1 Ignavibacteria bacterium GWF2_33_9
CCGGTAGTTTGGTTACCATATTTTGAGTCCCCAACTGCATTTATTGGTTTAATTTTCTCCCAATCGGCATCCAATTCTTCTGCTACCAGCATAGATAGCGAAGTTCTCACTCCTTGTCCTAGTTCTGACCGTGGTATAGTAATAACTACTGTATTATCGTTATGTATTTCTAACCATATATTTGGTTCAAGGGCAAAGGCTTGCTTTTCTTGATCGAATTTTTGAATATTTGCGAGTAATTCACCTGCTGAACCAAGTCCAATTATAACCCCGCCTATTCCCCAAGCGGCACCAATCGTGAAATTTCTTCTGCTTATGTTTACTATTTCTTCCATATTAACCTCCAGCCGCCAGATGAATTGCTTCTCGGATTTTATTGTAAGTCCCACATCGGCATATATTCCCGGACATTGCTGTATTAATATCCTCGTCCGTTGGGAAAGGTTTTTCGTTCATCAATCCGACAGCAGTCAATATCTGACCCGGCTGACAATATCCGCATTGCGTAACACCCAGTTCCATCCATGCTTTTTGCACATTGTGGAGTTCGTTTTCTCCCAAGCCTTCTATTGTTGTAATAATGCTACTTGCAGTTAAATTCGAAATTGGCAAAACGCACGATCTCTCAGCAACTCCATCAATCAAAACTGTGCAAGTTCCACAAAAACCGATTCCACAACCGTATTTGGTCCCGGTTAGTTCCAATTCGTCTCGAAGAACCCATAGCAAAGGTGTTTCCGGGTCTGAATTGATATTGTACTCTTTATTATTAATTTTAAGTATCATATCATTTTCCCAAGTTTTGAAAGAAAAGAAAAAATATTAAAACAAAATTACAAAAAATTTCTATTTTTAATTTTTTTTATATTAACTCTCTTTATTTTATATTATTTTAATTATCCACTACGTAACTTTGTGAAAACTTTCTTTAAAAAAAAAAGACGTAGAATGTTCCACGTCTTTCATTGAAAATTTATATTGATTTTTTAGCCTATATTTCCTATTATCATAGGATTCGAAGGGGCTAGAAGATTGAGAGCTGTTGCAGTATTTTCAGGTCGAACAACCAATATGAGACCAATACCCATATTGAATACTTCCCTCATTTCAGCATCTGTAATTTCACCAATTTTCTGAATTAGTTTAAAGATAGGAGGAACTTCCCAGCTATCCCAGTTAATTTCTAAGCTTAAACCTGGTTGGAGAATTCTCTTAGTATTGCCGATTATACCTCCGCCGGTGATATGGGAAATGCCAAGCAAGATATTTGCATCCAAAAGTGGTGTGATATCCTTCAAATATGAACGGTGAATTTTGAGTAATTCATCTGCGAGAGTCATTCCCAATTCGGGAACAAATTCTGTAACGGAATATTGAGTGAGCAGCACTTTACGAGCAAGTGAATAACCGTTAGTATGCAAACCGTTAGAAGGAAGCCCGATAAGTACGTCTCCTTTGTCAATTTTTTTTCCGTCAACGATTTTATTTTTTTCTACAATTCCAACAATTGTGCCGGAAACGTCATATTCACCTTCTGCGTACATAGAAGGCATTTCGGCAGTTTCGCCGCCAATGAGTGAGCAGCCGTTTTCAACGCAACCGTCTGTAAAACCTTCAATAACGCTTGCTGCAACCTGAGGATTCAACTTCCCTGTTGCAAAATAATCAAGGAAAAAGAGCGGACGTGCACCTGAAGTGAGAATATCATTTGTGCAATGATTCACAAGGCAATGACCGACAGTATTATGTTTATCTGCAAGTACTGCAATTTTCAACTTAGTACCAACTCCATCGGTACTGGCAACTAAAACGGGATGTTCAAATTCGGGGAATTTAGCATCGTAAAAACCACCAAAAAGCCCAATATCCGAAAGGACATTTTTGGTCAAGGTTCTTTTAATCAAAGGTTTAATGCGGTCAACTGTTTCTTCACCTGCACGAATATCAACACCTGCTGATTTATAATCTATTGCCATAATTTTCCTGAATTAAATAAATACAATTACAAAATTACGAAAATTGCCCCTAAGAATTACTTTATGCCGGTTACTTCTTTATGCGATTTTACTTTGGATAAAAATTGCTGCAACTGCTCATAATCTTTGACAATTACCTCTAATTCAACTCCTTCTCCCAATTTTGTCGACATTTTTTTGATGTAAACAATTGAAATTCCGAAATTTTCAGTAATATCTCCAATTACTTTTTGCAGATTTATTCCACTATCACCGAATACTTTATATCTTACTATTTGTTGCGAATCACTTTCCAGCCATTCTGCAGTTTTGAACTGGTCCTGATTTGCATCAGTTTTATGCAAATATCGGCAATTTGCAGAGTGAATTTTGATTTCAGATTTAGTAGTTATATACGCAACAATCGGTTCGCCTTTCACAGGATTGCAACATCTTGCAATAGTGGTTTGTATATTCCTCAAGCCCTCTATTGCAACAATTGGCAGCGAGTGATCAATTCGGACTTTTTCCTTTTGTTTAACTTCAATTTTTGCTTCGAAGGCTCTAGGATACATTTTCTTCAGTTGGAAAATGCTGCATTTAACGCTTCGTGCAGAAATTGCATAGTAAAAATCATCCAGTGTTTCGTAACCGATTTCCTGTACACGTTTTCGGAAGGAAGCTTCGTCCTCGTGACCTGAAAGTTTTTTACGATATTGATTTTTAAGTTTATCCCATGCATTTTTGCCTTGAGCAATGAATACTTCTTTCTGATTTTTCTTAAACCATCGGGCAATTCTGTTCCTCGCACGGTTCGTCTTAACAAAATTGAGCCAATCCATCGAAGGAGTAGCTGCTTTGGAAGTCATCACTTCGCAAACGTCACCGCTTTTAAGTTCAGTTTTCAGCTTAGCAAATTTATGATTGATATTTGCCCCGGTGATTTTCAAGCCCAAATTTGTATGCACAGCAAAGGCAAAATCAATCGGAGTGGAACCTTCCGGAAGAGAAATAATTTCACCCATAGGAGTGAGAACATTGATATAATTCCTCCTCATTTCGGATTTCAGTGATTCGAAAAATTCAAAAGGATTATCAAAGTACTCATCATTTTCCAAAAATTCATGGAGAGTTTTCAGCCAATTGCCGCCTTCGCCTGTTGCTCCCTGCTTATAAGCCCAGTGAGCTGAAGAGCCGTATTCTGCTTCTTCGTGCATTTCTTCCGTACGAATTTGAATTTCGAACTTATCCCCTTTTGCAGTAGCAACTGTCGTTTGGATGGAACGATAACCATTTGCCTTCGGAAAAGTAATCCAATCCCGAAATCTGCCGTCAATTGGCAGCCATTTGCTATGTACAAGCCCCAGAGTAAGATAGCAGTCATTCCTTTCTTGGGTTATCACTCGGAGAGCAAGCAAATCGAATATCTCATTAAGCTTTATTTTTTGATTCATCAGTTTGCGGTATATACTGTATAGCCTCTTCACACGGAATTGAATTCGGGCAGATATGTTATTTGATTTTAGCAAGCCGGATACTTCACTTTCCATTTCCGCTAATTTCTTTTTGTAAAGGTGCATATTCTCGTTGATTGCAGTATTCAGCAAAATAAAATCTTTGGGGTATAGTGTTTTGAAGGCAATATCTTCCATTCCCTGATAAATCTTGCGGATGCCAAGCATTTGAGCTACGGGAGAGTAAAAATACAAGCAGTCTTCAGATAGTTCCTCCAAAGTGTCCGAGGCTGTTGCTTCAGCTCTTTGCAGTACAATTAATCTTTCCGCCAATTTTAAAATAATCAGGGATAAATCATCAGTCAATTCAATGAATTGCTTACGAACATCTGCAGCATTTTTCTTATTACCTCGAATGGAAATATTACTCAATCGTTTGAGCAAATCGCTTTTTTCGATAATTTCACCAGGGAGTTCCGCAGTAAATTTCTTATATTCTGCAGAATCCAATTTATCCATTTTTGATAAAAAACCAATGGCAGCTATTGTTTGATTGAGCTTTAAATCTAATGCGATTTTGTAAATCTTTTCGGCAATTTGCAAATTTTCTGCGTCAAATTTGCCGTCTGTTATTTTCTTTAAATTATCAAGGGAAAAATCAAACATAATGATCCTTTTATCTCTAAAAATTGACGATAAAATGTAAAATTAAGTATCTATAGTGGTTATTTGGATTGATTGTTAAGTTTTTCGAAGAATATTTTGTAATTAGGATTAGGTTTGCTTTCTAGTTTCCACTGAATTTTTGAATCTAATTCATTGAAAAAATCAAGCTTTGCAATTTTTTCAATTTCATTTATGCTCACCAAATGCTTTTCAATTGGGTCTTTTCGGGGAGTTTCCTGGTCGAAAATAAAGCCGAATATCTGCAATTGCTCCAAATCGGAAATATCTCTCTCGAAAGGAATTGCAATAATTTTCCAATACCCGCTCGGGACTTTGTGGTTTTCGTCTGCTTTAGGCAAATTTGGTATTGTTTTCTCGTAAAGCGTTCCGGTCATTACGTAAACTAAGTCGAATGTTTCGGTGAGTTCTCGTTCTTTTTCCTCAAGATTTTTCCAGACGCCCTGATTTAATTCAGATTTTTGCGGTGTGATATTAGAAAGGTAATTTGTTTCATTAGCAACTTTAGTCCCTTTGAAATTTGCAAGTGGAGCCTGATGTCCACGATCAATTTTCAAGATTTTGGGAGCATCTTTGTAATCGTTCGGTTCGAGTGTTTCATTATCATCCAACCATGGATCAGCAGCCCATTTCCGCTTCTGTTGAGAAGGCCCGGTTAAAGTTTCCTTATCTAAACGATATGCAACCCAATCGGCAAACTTTGTGCTGTCATTGCTGCTTAGAGCATAGATATCACGGATTATAAGATCGTTTGTGGCTGGAGACCCAACCGGATAACCATAAAGGAAATGCTTACAATGAATTTCAGTATATTGACCTTGAATTTCACTTTGTAAGCAGAAAAGTACAATTGCAAAGAAAAGAAGTTTTTTCATGTTTTTGGGGTTCCCATTATCCTTGAAAATATCTCAGTAGCCGGGAATTGTTCGAAAGTGAGTTTGATAACTACCAGCAGCGGTACCGATAGCATCATGCCCGGGATTCCCCACATAAAACCCCAAAAGACTAAACCGAAAATTACAGTAATTGTGTTAATACTCATATTGTTGCCCATAATAATTGGTTCAATGAGCAAACCAATAATCATGTGAGTTCCTACTAAAATAATAGCAAAAAGTACTACCAAATTGAAAGAATCAATTGTAATCAATGCAAATATTATTGGGAATATTGTGGAGATAAATGCTCCGATATTGGGAATATAACTTACTATAAAGGTAAGGAAACCCCAAAACAGAGCAAATTTCACTCCGAAAATAAGGCATGTAACGTATGCAATCACTCCCATTGCAAGGCAGAGTAACGTCTTCAAAACTAAGTAATGATTTATTGCTTTCTGAACTTTTTCATAAGAATTAGTAAACCGGGAATTCGGATCGAAATTATCCACGTATTCCAAAAATTGTTTATGATGTCCTAGTCCTGTAAGGAATACTACATAATAAAGCAAAAACATAACAAGGAAAGTCGTAAAAGAAGTTAAACGGGAAAATACTTCCGAAGTTCTTTGTCCAATCCAGACTGGGTCCATCTGATTTACTAAATCACGGTAAATACGATTGAAAGAGAGTCTGGAACCAAAAATGGAATTTGCCCATTTAAAAAGGTCTGTTGTTCTTTGGGAAAATTTTTCTGCCAAAAAGTCTGAATCCACGATGATGTCCGAAACAGTACTTTGCAAAATCATATAAATTCCGAATAGGACAAATAATGAGATTGCAACAATAAATGGAAGGATGATAAACATAGGGATTTTCCATTTCCTGAGCAGATTCACAACAGGTTGGAACATTGCTGCCACAAAGAAAGCCAAAACTAATGGCAATACTATGCTTTGCAAAAAATGTAATACCACAAATACAATTACAATGAATATCAGAGTAAGTATAGTTTTTACTGAATTATCCATTAGCCCCCCAATTTAAAAAAATCCTATTCTTTTAAGCCCGGACAAAGCGTTCGGCACATAATAGGAACAGCTTCGTAAATTTTATTCAAATCCTTGAATACATCTTTCACCTGAAATCTGGGATCTGCTAATTTCATTTCAGGTAAGTAAATATAAGCATTAAGCAGGAATTTATCGCCCTGCACATTAAAATTGCCGGTAATTACCTTATTACAATTTAATTTTTCAACTACTTTCCACATATCAGAGAGATACTGAGGATTAGCCGGGTCAATATTCATCTCTGCAAGCAATATTTCAATCGAATCAATAGGTACAACATGATAATTCTTTTCGTCAGCATCTCTGGAAATCAAAGCTTTCGTAAGAGAGTCTTGTAATTGATAACTATAAATATTGAATTCCATACGTCCGTCCGCATTTTCGAAAGGCAGTACAGCAACTCTGATTTGTGCAGTTGAAATAAATGAAAAGGCAAAAAAAGACAGCAAATAAATAGATAACTTTGACTTTTTCATAAGATTTCTCATTAAGTAATGAATTTTCAAAGTAAAAAAAATGATTTTGACTATAAAAACATCTTAAAATTACGGAAATGCTATAAGCCGAATTCTGTATGGACAGAAGTCCACAATAGTGATTTATCTGGACAATACGTTGCCGTAATGCTCAAGCAGGCTACCCGATTGCATTGCCCTTTCGGGCACTTTTCCGAGCAGAAAAAGAGGTACGAAACCTTTTGCAATCTTACTTGCCTTTGCTCCATCCGGGGTTTACCCTGCCTCCGATGTCGCCATCGAAGCGGTGAGCTCTTACCTCGCCATTTCACCATTACCAATTTCAAAAAAAAATTGGCTGTATATTTTCTGTGGCACTTTCCCTGGATTGCTCCAGCTTTCCGTTAGAAAGCGGATTGCTCTTTGGAGTTCGGACTTTCCTCAGGGACTCAAAGTCCCCGCCACTATCCACACTTCCGTATTTCTAAGAACATTTTTATTTTTTGTAAATTATAGGAGAACAATTGCATTGCTGCATGATAATATTTTTAGCAGCTTCTGCCGCCTCCATCGTTGAATAATTTCCGATTACTACGACGTATTTCTTTTTCCCTTCGACTGTTTTTTCTTCAATGCTGGTTCTTAATCTTTTTTCAGAAAATTCTTCCCTGGCATTTTCTGCGGCTGCTTTAGTGTCGAAAGCAGCTACCTGCAAACCGTAATTGCCGGAATTAATCGGCATTTCGTTTTTTTCAGGTTTTTTAGTATTAACATCTTTACTTTCTGTATTTTCAACAGATTCTTTTAATTTTTCTTCATTTTTCAGCTTTTGGTTCTCTAAACTGCGGCAAGTTCTTGCTACATCAGTTGCTGGAATTAAGTATTCGCTTGTTGGATATCTTTTACGGAAATTATTGAGTTCAAATTCAACTTTGTCTGCATCATTTTTGATGGCATAAAATTGGATTAATCTCCAGTAAGCATCGTCAGCCCATTCGCTTTCGGGTGTTTTCTGAATAATTTCTTTAAATAGCTCTTGAGCTTTATTGGCATCCTCAAGCACTATACCGAGAAGTAATTTCACTCCCGGGTCAGCAGGATATTCAACAAGCAGATCGGGCAAAGCTTTGCGGACTTCGTCCATTTTGCCTTGTGAATATTGATTCAAATAATCTTTTACAATATTATCCTGAGCAAAAACAATAAATGTATTTGCAACAAAAAGCAGTATAATTATGAGTTTAAATTTCATGATTTCTTCCCCTGTTTTAGTATCTTCTTCTTTGTAGCTGCTTATAGTTAAATAAATCGTTCAAATCAACAATTTATTATTTATAAAATTAAGAAATTTTAGGGAATAAAGCTTATTTCTTCTTATTTTTTTACAAAATGCGAACCTCGTGAAATTCTATCTTCAATCGCTGAATTTGTAACAGCATAAGCAGTAGTCACCCCATTCCTTAATTGAATGATTTCTCTGGTTAATTTGGCTTTACGATAGAAATCTTCAATTTCGCTTGTTAAATGTCTCAAAATCTGCTGTGCACGATGCATACGCTGACGGGTTCTAACTAGCCCCACATAATTCCACATAGTATTTTTGATAGTAAGCCAATCTTGAGCAATCAGGGCAGAATCCATCGATTCTGTTTCTTCTTCCCAATCATATATTTCTGGAAAATATTCATCTTCCGGTGTCGGCTCAGCAACTTCAGTCCCGACTATCCAGCCCCAGGTAACTGCTTCGAGTAATGAAGTAGAGGCAAGACGATTCGCTCCATGCACTCCCGTGCAGG
>MHAC01000024.1:0-24373 GCA_001804565.1 Ignavibacteria bacterium GWF2_33_9
TAAAATCATCAAAATTTTGAAATTCTACATCATATTTTTTCCAGGCTCTACGCCAGGTAGCCCACCCCCAAATATGAGGAATTTTTGAAAAGTAATAACTTGATTCTCCAAAAGAGTCATCAAGCGGATTTTCGGCACTTATATGCATAATTCTAGTATCATGTCTGTATTTTTCAAGTAAAATTTCACAACATCCAAAGAAACTTTTTGATGGCAAGCAATCGTCTTCAAGAATAATCCCTTCTTCAACGTTTTCAAAAAACCAGTTTATTGCAGAACTAACCGCTAATTTGCAACCAAGGTTTTCTTCCCTGAAAAGTGTTTTAACTTCGCAGTCCCAGTCAATTTTGTTAATAATTTCTCTGGTTTGTCTGCATTTTTCGGCTTCACCTTCTTTATCGGCACGGGGACCGTCAGCAGCTACATACAGATACTTTGGTTTTTGCTTTTTTATTGCTTCAAAAACTTTTTCTGTCGTATCAGGACGGTTAAATATTAAAAATAGTACAGGTGTTTTAAACATATTTCACTTTCATTTTTGCGTTCTTCAATTATAATCTTTAAAAGCATTTATTTTTTTAACGACTTCTTGATTTTTATTAACCCAGTCTTTATAGTCTGAATAAAGTTCTTTATTATACTTATTTACATTGTTTTTTGTTATAATAGCACCGAAATTAATTGGTAAAGAGGAATTTAGATTATTAAAAACTCTATCCAAAATCTTGTTACCTACAATTATTGTATAATGGTGAGAATCAAAATAATACAACATCTTGCGTTTTAATTGTTCCTTTGTCACATAATTACCAAGTGAAAAATCATAAAATGACGTTATTTGGCTAATTTCATTTCGCCATTTTATATAATCGTCAAAAGTATTTAAAATATTGATTACATGAACCTGAGCAAAATTTATTGGACTAACAATGACAATTAATTTGATATTATTTTTTTTGCATAAATCAACTATTTCTTGTAAAGCTCTTAATCTTTCAGGAGAGGACGTATAAAACTTATTTTTTTTAATGTACCCCTGAACCTCTGCCATTGCCAAATTATATGAATTATGTTTGGGTGATTTAATTCTTAGACCATTTTTATCAAAAATATACTCATTAGGATTTTTGAAATTATAATTAATAGTATTAATACTTTTTTGAATGGAATCATAAGATATAAAGAGTTTAAAAATGTCATTTAGTGAAATAAAAGAGTTAATAGACTCATTACTGTCAATTTTATTAAATTTATTAAAACCGAAAAAGTCGACTTCTAATACTACAGTTTTTAAATTTGGATGTGATTTTATTATTTTTTCAAGTATAATTTTTGATTCAGAAATATTTGAACCGCCAATACCAAGATTAAAAGCTTTTTTATTAGTTAATTTATAATAATATTCAGGATCTAACGCAAAATCAACTCTTGAGGAACCGATGAAAAGAGTATCAAAATCGTTTATTTTTACAGAAAAAAGTTTTGAAATTCTTTCATTCGTTTTCAAATCAGGTTTTTCTTTGTTAAATCCATATATTGCAGGAGATTTCAATACATGAAATGGATCAATAATACAGTTAAAAATTGCTGTCATTATTAATAATATTATTAATGTAGTTATAAAAAATAAATGAAAAGATTTATACTTCATATTTATACCTAAAATTGAAAATAAAGAAATTCTGATATTTGAGAAATATTTATTAAAGAAAAATAACTTAATGCAATGAAAATAACTAAATATAAAATAGATGGCTTAAAATCTTTAGCCATTTCACTTGAATTTTTAAATCCAAATACAATAATAAAGATAATTAATATCATAAGCCAGTTAATCTGTATATCTCCTGGAAATTTTAATAAAAATTTATTTATTCTAGGTAAAACAAATCCAGATAAACCAAACATACCATTCAAGACTTTTTGCGCATCTTCAAAATTTAATGCCCTGAAAAATACCCATGTTATGTTGACAAACAAAAAAGTAGCCGCAATTGAGATAATTTTATTTACCTGAATTCTTGATTTTTGCCAAAATCTATGAATTACAAGAGCCAACCCATGCAAGGAACCCCATAAAACAAATGTCCACGCTGCTCCATGCCAAATACCTCCGAGTAGGAAAGTTATGAAAAGATTACTGTAAGTTTTAAATTCTCCAAATCTGTTTCCTCCAAAAGGTATATAAACATAATCTTTCAAAAACCTTGATAAAGTCATATGCCATCTGCGCCAGAAATCTTGAATATTCTGAGCTTTATATGGCGAATTGAAATTTTCAGGCAACTTTATGTTGAACATCATTGATAATCCAAGAGCCATATCCGTATAACCAGAAAAATCAAAGTAAAGTTGAAATGTATAAGATAAACTTGTTATCCACGCTTCAAAAAAAGCTAAAGTGGTGCTTACGTCAAATCCCTGATGAACTATAGGAGCTAAATTATCAGCTATGATGATTTTCTTGAAAAGTCCAATAGTCAATAAAGCAAGACCTATAGATATATTTTTATGATTAATTATTTTTGCTCTTAATTTTGAAAACTGTGGCATCATTTCGCTGTGATGCAAAATAGGACCTGCAATAAGATGCGGAAAATAAGTTACAAATAAAGCATAGTTAAGAAAATCCGCTTCTTTAACTTCTTGTTTATAAGCATCAACAAGATATGCAATTTGAGTAAACGTAAAAAAGCTTATTCCCAGTGGTAAAATAATATGTAATAAATTATAATTACCATTAAATGCAATATTAATATTGGTTATAAAAAAATCAAAATACTTGTAATATCCTAATAGCAAAAGATTACAAGTTATACCAAAAGTTAAAATAGCTTTTCTGTTTATTTTTAACTTTGTTGCTTCAGGATTGTTCAGAGTAGTTCCGATTGAATAGTTAAATAACATTGAACAAAGTATTAAAGGCAGGTATTTTATATTCCAATACGAATAGAAGAATAGTGATGCTAGGACAAGCCAGCCTTTTGAAAGCTGTAAAAGCTTTATTTTGTTAAGAAAAAAGTATATGAAAAATGTTACAGGCAAAAATATTAATAAAAACTCGTATGAATTAAACAGCATTTTATTGACCTTTTTTAATTTTTTTTAAAATAAATTTAAATAATTTACCCGGTTGTCTTATCGGGTGAGGGCAATCATAATCTATATTTTTGACAATTTTTTCCCAAAAATCATATTTCAAACCTTTATAAGGAGTCCCTCCCATTTTAAGCCATTTTTTGTTATTTTGATCCCACTCTTTAAAGTGATACATCTTTTCATACCAACACCAAAATTTTTGAGGAGAGTACGGATGTACTGTGCAAGCATTTTTAATGTCTTTTTTTCTTGGATGACAATTGTATTTTTCAGGTAGTTTATCAACTTCCAGCTTAAATTCCTGCACAAGAAGATTAATTATTCCCTGATCTGCATATTTAAGGTAATTTGCATGTTCATAAGTTTTGGAATAAAGCCAATCAACCATTTTATTATATTCAAAAAGATTGTCACTTAACAAAAGCACACCTGAATTATAGTGTGATCCTTTCATGTCATAATTATCAATTGGTATTGAAAAACATTCCTGAAGAGGAACTTCTTCCTGCAACAAACTTATTCCTGTCTTTGCATAATCAAAAATTTTTGAAATATCTTTTTGCACAAGAATATCTACATCCATCCACAGAACTTTTTTATATTCATCAAGAAGCTTCAAACATTCATATCTTGAAAAAGCAAGTTTTGAATATCGTGGAAAGGATGATTGAGCAACTCCGTTTGTATTTATAGGCATTTCGTACACTATAAACTTGCAAGGAATAATAGAATTTAGAAGATTTTGGTCATTTTCAGAAATATCGTTATGAAAAACAATAAAATCCGCCTTTAAGTCAGGCGAATGTTTTTTTATTCCCATAAGAACATTTGCAACTGCATAACTTAAATTTCCTGTTGCGCCAAGTACTATCGCTCTGTCTTTTTTAATCAACATTTTTAATATATTAACTCTTAATTAATTTTTTTGAATTTTTAATTCTTTTATATTCTTCAATAAGATATAAAACAAAAGCTTTTGGTTTTCTTACAATATCAGGTGCGTGTGGCAAAATCTTTTTTACTTCTCGTGATAAAAAACAAGCTTTTTTCCCTACATAGGCAGAACCACCCATTTTAAGCCATTTTTTATAATTTTGATTCCATTCACGGCTATCCCAAAAATTCCAGAACTTTTCAGAAGAATAAGAATGAAGTATTATAGCTTTTTGGATTTCTTTTCCAATCGGATACTGATTATACTTCCGCTCCATAGGATTAAGTTTAAGATTGAATTCTTGAACCATTAAGTTTAAAATCGCCTGATCTGGAAGATGAAGAATTGGTGAATATTCTATTGATTTTTCGTAACACCAGTCTTTTAACTTTTCATAGCTCGGCAAATTATCTGATATAACAAAAATTCCGGCATTAAAAAAAACTTTTTCAAAATCATAATTTCCCCACGGTTTTTCTGTAAAAAGACTCCAAATAGGATATGGTTCAAATACGTGAGAAATTCCCGTTTTGTCTGTAAAATCGAACATAGGGGTAATGTCACCTTGAATAAGAATATCTATATCAAGCCACATTACTTTTTTGTATTCATTCAATAGGTTATAACACTCATATCTTGCAAAAGTCAGCTCTGTAAACCTGTTAAGTCGAGTTTTATCAAATTTTTCCATTTTTATTGGAAAAATATACTCAATAAATTTGCATGACAAAATGCTGTTTAAAAGCATTTTGTCATTTTCCGACAAATTTTGTTCATAAATGATTATATCTGTTATTAAGCTTGGAGAGTGTTTTTTTATCCCCATTAAAACGTTTGCTACAGCAAATGCCATATTTCCTGTTGTTCCCAAAATAATAACTTTATCTTTTTTTGTCATTTTTTAATTAAACCTTTTATTTTATTAAATTTAATAATAACCATAACAGCTAAGATCAACATTAATTAATTCAGAAAGTTGTTGATTTGATTTTTTTAATAACTCTATAAATTGTTTTTTTGTATTAGAATCAAATTTTTCTTTTGAATAATCTATAGATTTTACATAAAAACCCAGAAATTTTTGTAAATATTTACTATTTTTTTCAATAATTATTCTAAATTTATTTCTTGGGAGATTTTTTATTAACTTGTAATAAGTTTCTAAAAAAGGCTTTGTTTGAATCGATAAAATATTTTTTTTAGTATTAACATAAGGATACGTTTCTGGATAATATGGTTCTATTTCAAAAAAGTTGTAAAATTTTTCAAGAAATAACTTAGGATTCGCTTTGAACATTTCATAAGGAAGCACCAAAACATTTTTATCTCCAAATAAGTGATTGTATGTTTTTACCAATTTGTGCCAATCCAATTTATTTATATCTAAGTATTTCCCTTGTATAAATTTAGTATTTTTATAGCCAATGAATTCATTGAATTTTAAAAATCTATTTTGTTTTATTATATGCTGATTATAAAGAGATTCTACCCAGTCTGCCTGATTTCTTATAACCAAAAAAATTTTTGATTCTGGCATAACGGCTTTTAAAATATTACTGAATTTTTCATTATTAAAATATTCTTTATTATTATAAATAAGTTGTATTATGCCGACTAAATCTTCGCAACTAATTATTATATTTTGAACTTCTTTTTCATTAATAAAATTTTCTATCTTAATTCTATATTCAATGATTTTAGATAAATGAAATTGATTAGCTTTATCTATTTCATTTATTTCAATTAAAAGTTCACCAAATGGAGTATTATAAAAATTTTTATCTTCATAAAAAGTTGAGTAACTATTTTTAAGAGAAGGAAATATATTCAATTGAATAAAAGTAGTAGCTGTTTTTTGTAATCCTACATGCAATATTATATTTTTTTTCATTTGATTACTTCATTTACAAAAAATTTAAACTAATAACATTAAATTATATTAGCACAAAGTTTCTTTAATAAGTTCAATAAATTTCGTTAAAATTTTTTCTGAATTATAGTTCTTAAAAGCATTTTCCAAAGCTTTTTTCCCCATGTTGCGCCTCAATTCATTATTTAACAGCAATAAAATACTTTGCTCAATTAAACTTTCTATATCAAGATAGTTTACAATAAATCCATCTTCTCCGTTGTTTATAATATCAGAATTTCCACCGCAGTTAAAACTTACAAAAGGCACTCCGCAGAAGTTCGCTTCGAGTATTGCCATACCAAAACTTTCTAAAAGAGTTGGTGTTATACCAAAATCACAACTTTTAATTATGCCTATATTTTTTTCATAATCTAAATACCCCGGAGCATATATTTTAGCATTTTCAGGTTTGTATTTAAGTTCATATTCAAGTTCTTCTGTTAAACCTGCTGAAAGATAAAATCCTAGCGGCTCTTTATAAAATCCTGCAAGCCTTCTTATAATTTCAAACATATATCGAGGACCTTTTACAGGAGTATTTGCTGCCGGCAAATAAATAAGAGGAGAATTCTCATTAAGTTCAAGCTCTTTTCTTATGTTAATTGATGGAAATGACTCTATAAGCTTTTCGTTTATAATATTTGGCACAACATCAACTGCACCATTAAAGCTGTGTGTTTGATTAAAGACATTTTTCATATAGGTTGAAGGGCAAATAACTTTATCAACAATTTTCATCCCTTGATTTTCCATTATATTAACAAGTTTTGCATCAATCTTTGAATGTTTGTCAATAAGCGGATTCTCGATAAATCTCATGGAATTATGGTGAGAAATCATTATTACAGTCGAATTTTTTGGATGTTTAAGGTAATAATTCGGAGTACCTAAATCAGGAATGATAACTATATCAGGTTTAAATTTTTTCAATTCATTATTGATTTTCCAGCAACCGATTGCGGAATTAATAGAAAAATTGAACTGCCAAGCATATTCTGCTGAACCTGCACAATCCTTTTTCTGTTTTTTAGAAAAATAATTTTTAGTTAATGTGTTTAGGGTTCTATGAATTATTTTAGGCGAGCCGCAACGAATGATATCGTTTTCTTTTAATTTAATTTTGCCATGATCATAAAAAGTAAAGCCTCTTACTTTAAAACCGGCTTCTTTAAGTTTTAAGAAAATATTATATTGCGCAGTTGCAACTCCTCCACCGCTGAATGGAGGGAACGTATTAGAAATTACTGCTACTTTTTTCAATTGACCACCTAAGTATATTTATGGGTTAATTAGAAGTAATTATATTACAAGTAAGTATTTATTAAAAATGAAAATTTCAATCATAACTGCCTGTTTTAATGCACAGGATACAATAGAAGAAACTATAAGAAGCGTGGCTAAACAAACATACGATAATATCGAATATATTATCGTTGATGGCGCTTCTGCAGATAGCACTCTTCAAATATTAGAAAAATACCGAAATACGATAAATATTCTCATAAGCGAACCTGATACAGGCGTTTATAATGCTATGAATAAAGGCATAAAAGCCGCAACGGGAGATTTGTTATTTTTTCTTAATGCTGATGATGTTTTTATAAACGAACTTGTCGTTGAAAAATTCGTGGAAGAAGCTAAAAAAACTTCAGCAGGGCTTTTGCTCGGAAATATATTAATGCTTAATCGATATACAGGCGAAATGTATTACGAAAATCATAAAATAGTTGATAAAATTCGTCTTATGACAAGCTCAATTTTTCACCCTGCAACATTTTTAAGAAAAGAAGTTTTTGAAAAATACGGTTTATACAGCGAAAGTAATAAAATTGTCAGTGATTATGAATGGTACGTTATTTATTTTTTAAATGGCGGTGATTATAAATATATAGATTCACCTGTTTCAATTTTTAGTTTGGGAGGGTTGAGTTCCAATGAAAAACTTAATAATATCCATTTGCAAGAACGCAAACAAATTCAAGAAAAGTATTTTTCAAAACAAGAGCTTAATAAAACTGATTTGTTAATTAAATATTTCCCGAGAAGAATTAATAAAATCAAATTCAGAAAATTTTTGGAAAAGATGAAATTAAACAAATTTTATAATTCTGAAAAAAACACAGATAAAAAGTGGAAAATCTATATAGTTTCCCACAACATTGTTCATGACTATATGTACGAAAATGACAAACACTTTAATAAAAAAAATTATATTATATTTGATGTATCTTCTGATAAATTGCAAGTATCGGACAAATACAGCATAATTCATCAAACCGAATTGAAAAATTTTCAGAATTTAGGCAAGTGGTGGGCGGAAAGTGAAGCGATTTACAATGTTTATCACAATAAAGAACTGTATAAAGATTTAGATTACATTGGGTTTCTACATTATGATAAGGAACTTAAAGTTATTGAAACTCATAAAACTGACATAACAAAAAGAATGAATTCATATATTAAGAATAAAGATACGTGTCACGTATGTTTAGAGCTGCATAAAACTGTTGATGACTATAAACAGAATATTTTAGCCGATATAAGTCAGCCAAATACATTGGTGGGCAACGGTGTAAATTGTTATGATTATATTTTAGAGGATTATAATAACTTTTTTAAAACCGATTATTCTATACAGGATTTTTTCGACAAAAAATATATAAACTTATGTTCTTGTTTTTTAATAGACGTAAAAACCTTTGAGAAAATGATGGAGTTTATGGAATATATCGTAAAAAGTAAAAAACTTGATATATTTGATACAGAACATAATTACAGACTGCAAGGCGGCTTGATGGAAAGATATTTCGGGATGTTTTTAACTTTCGAATATGATAAGTTCCTTAACTTAAACCTGTATCACCATTACAACAAGGGGTTAAAATAGGTTATTATGCTTTCAATAGGAATCACAACATTTAAAAGACGTTTGGACTTAGTAAAAAACTTAATAACTCAAATAAGAAGTTTTGATGAAAATATAGACATTCTTATAACAATAAATGCCGATAATGAAGAAGCTTTTGATGAAAAGTACAGAAAGTCTTTACTTGAGTT
The DNA here is from genome assembly GCA_001804565.1 of Ignavibacteria bacterium GWF2_33_9. Classification (GTDB taxonomy): domain Bacteria; phylum Bacteroidota; class Ignavibacteria; order Kapaibacteriales; family UBA2268; genus GWF2-33-9. Next base: position 9,003 of record MHAC01000024.1, read on the forward strand.
TTTGACAACAGTTAAGAATACTTATCCGATATTTTTCCCGTCTTTTACCGGATTGAGCAAAATGTGGAATACCCTTATAGTTCATTCTCCGACTGATCATATTTTGGTATTGAATGATGATATAAGATTTGAAAATTCACAAATTATTCCTTCAATAAAATCCGCAATAACCGCTATAAAGCAAGATATTGATCCTGCAAAAGAACTTTTGATTCTAAATAACAGTTGGTCTCATTTTGTTATTTCCAAACAAATTGCCCATAAGTTAAAGTATTTTGATGAAAGATTAATAGCTTTTGGAGAAGAAGACGGAGACATGTATTGGAGATTCATTAATACGTTCAAGGCTTTTCCTTCTCAAATATCAATAGACGGAATCTCAAATATATCGGAAGGACGTGATATTTGTGCTTCTAACATAGAAACAACGATGCTGTGCGGAACACAAAGACCTATTTTTAATACAAAATTTATTTATGATTATAAATATAAAAAAAGTTTCCTCGGAATCAAGGGTATGTTTAATTATACAAGTAAATGCATAAGTAAGACAGTTCAACAATATCCTTATGAAAAATTCAAACGGGATAACAAACATAATATAAAAAACTTTAAAGAAATTACAAAAGATTAAAAGCAAATCGAATCAGCACCAAATAATGATGAAAGGGTATAAAATGACAATTCTTGGAGAAGTAAAAAAAATATTAGATAAAACTTTAAAAGCATTTTCTTTTAAAAAAGAATTTGTTTCACCTACCTATGAATACAAAAGGGCAGAAATTTTAAGATATGCAAAAGAACACGATTTAAAAGTATTTATTGAAACAGGCACATACAAAGGTGAAACGCCGGCAATGCTTATGAATGATTTCGATGAATTATATACTATTGAATTAAGTGAAGAATTATATAAAATGGCGACGGAAAGATTTGCAAGAACTAAAATAAAAACACATCATGGCGACAGTACCAAAGTTTTACCGGAAATTATAATTAACATAGATAAACCGATTCTGTTCTGGCTTGACGGACATTATTCCAATGCACCGTTCTGTGCTAAAGGAACTCTGGAAACTCCCATTATCGAAGAACTTTTAACTATATTTAACGCCAAAGATTTTCCTCATGTAATTTTAATTGACGATGCAAGATGCTTCGGGACTGAAAAAGATTATCCGAGTATAAAAGAATTAAAGAAATTTATTTGTTCGCACAGACCAAAAGCAGATATAGCTGTTTACGAAGATATCATAAGAATCAAACTTTAAAATACCGACCGCACATAATAGGATAAATTTATAAAATGAAAAGATTTTTTGAAAAATTTATTAACAAAAAGAAAACATATATTTCTTCTGAATTTGATAAAGATGATGTTTTATCACATTATCAAATTCTTAAAGCAATTCATAAGTTGTATACACCGAAAACATACCTGGAAATAGGTGTGCAGCAAGGTCGTTCGATAAATTTAACAAATCCGAAAACTAAAGCTGTGGGCATTGATCCTTTTGAAGACGATAAAATTATGTTTAACAAAAATGTTAAAATGTTTCATGTTAAAAGCGATGATTTTTTTGAAAATAATAATCTATATAAAGAATTAGACAATCAAAAAGTCGACGCGGCTCTTATTGACGGAATGCATTTATTTGAATATGTCTTAAGAGATTTTATAAACACAGAAAAAAATTGTCATAAAAATTCAGTCATTTTATTGCATGATACAATTCCCATCGACAAAATTTCTTCCGATCGCCCTGTCTGTAATGGTCCGTGGACAGGAGACGTTTATAAAATAATTCTTATTTTAAAAAAATACAGACCGGATTTAAAAATTCATAATATAAGTATCCCGCCTATTGGTGTTTGCCTTGTGTCTTCTTTAGATCCTGATTCTGATATATTAATAAAAAACTATGACAAGATTTATCAAGGATATGTTGATATTAATTTCGATGACATAAAAGACAATTTTGATGAAAATTTGTCAATTTTAAGATTAAATTTACAGGATGTTGAAAATATACTAAAAGACGAATTGAAAATCAATTTTTAATTACACACAAAAACTTTTCGTGTTTGCAATCATACAGATTATTGAAAGTTAATGCGTTTTTAACAGCGTAATCAAGTGAGTTGTCAGGGTTTAAGCCTTTCAGCGTTATCGTAAAATAGCCGGCTCGGTTTATGGTATCAAACAAACTACGCCGTGTAAAAAACCGTATATTTTTGTTAGATATAATGCCTGTATCTGCATATTTAAAGTCTTTTTTGAAAATAATTTGATTCAAAGCTATGGTATATCTTAGATTAGGAACTGTCATAACAACATAACCATTTCTGTTCAGCTTTGATTTAATTTTATTCAAAACTTCTGCCGGATTATAAAGCTGTGAGAGAGTTTCATCAAGAATTATGCAATCAAAATAATTATCGGGTAATTTCTCTATAGTTTCGTAAGAATTATTCGATTCATGAGGAAAAAGATTTCTTACATTAATATTAATATAGTCAGTTATCATAAATTTAGAATTAATTATCTCTTTTAAGCCTTCGCTTATCCCTACTTCCAATATCTTTGCAGAAGTCGGTGAGATGAAATCCATTACGGCATTTTCATTTATGGGAGTAATAGTGTCTACATATTTTTTATCGTGCCTTTTCGACTTTATTACGGCGTTTTTAATCTTATGCAAAATAGAAATATTTTTCAAAATAAGCTGATTGTATTTTTCTTTGTTTTTGACTATAAATTCAGGAAAAGAGCTGTCTATATCAACTATTTTGTACTTGTAACCTCTTTCAAAAATATCTGCACCATTTAAAATTAAGCTAGTTAAGCGTTCTTCATTCAAGTAATATTCATTGTTGTATTCTTGATGTGAAAAAGATTTCACTTTGTCTTTAACTTTTTGAATCCCGCCAAGAAAACTGAAATGCCATCCACCATTTTCAATTATTTGTCCTTGAGTGTTTCTTATTTCATCAGCAGATTTATTAAAATCCTTATAAAATAAAACTCGCGGACCTCTTAGCCAATAGGTTTCTTTGTCATTTATGTAATTAAGATAAAAATTATATTGTTTTTGTTTAAGAACTTTTATTCCTTCTGAATTTTTACAATTCATGAGTGTTTTTGCATTTGGTATTTCATCAACATCAGAAATTATAATTATGTCATCAGGCTTGCAGTTTTCAAGACCTTTTTCTATTGCATTTCTCTGAAAAATCTCACATTCCCATGCAGAATTACATTCAGTGAATTCGTCGGTTACAATATGAATTATTTTATCTTTAAATGCTGCAAACTTTTCTTTATTTTCCTCAAAAAACAGCTTTTTAGGCTGGTTAGTAAAAGTTTTAGAAGATTCAACTATAATAAATTTGTCTACAAATTCATTAAGTTCATTAAGTCTTATTTCAAGAAGTTCAAGCTCATTATAAAACATAAAACAATCGTAAATCATTTGTGTCTCCTGTGCCTTCTCAGCGGAAACAATTGTTTTATATGCAGATAAAGACGTTTCAGCTTATTCGGATAAGGATTTTTTACAACATCTTTATAAATATTAATAATCTTCTGCATTTGGTTTTCATAGTTATACATTTCATCAAATCTTATCAAAGCTTTATTTGACAAATCAGCATAAAATTCTTTATTTTCTTCAATTTCTTTAAGTTTTTCAGCATATTCAAGATAGTTTTTAACTACAAATCCTGCATTTCCTATACATTCAACGTGTCCGTTAAAAGAATCTGAAATATGTGAAACAACAGGCTTTCCAAAATGCAGAGCTTCCGCAATTGCCGTTGAATTCAGCTCTCCGTCCTTTCTGCCGTGCGCATAAACATCAAGCATTTTTATAAAGTTATAAATAATCTCAAAATTGCCTGTATGATCTAAAAAGTAAACATTATTAAGTCCGAGTTCTTCTGCTTGTTTCTTATAATTATCTCCTGCTCCTAAAATTACAAAAGCATTGTTAACATTAGAAATTTCTTTAAAAGCTTTTAGGGGAATATCAGAAAAGATTGCATTGTCATTTCTTTGATGAAATCCGTAAATAAACTTATTCTGAAGACCCATTTCTGCTCTGAAATCTCTGAAAGGAGTTTCGGGAATAATCATCGGATGAGAGACCATAACAACTCTGTCTTTGTCACCGCCGATGTCCAGCCATTTGTCCCTGCTGAATTCGCTTATATGCAAAGCACGAGAAATATTATACTGATTATCAACGCCCACAATATAATGCAATGAATCAACAATCGGAATATTTTTAATGTCACAAAAAGGTTCTTCGTACAAACCGCATCTGCCTGTTTGAATTAAATCATAGTCATTTTTAAACACATCAAAGAAGTTTGTTTCATCAAGCCAAATTTTGCCCCTGTGAACTCTCGGCTTAGAAGTGTTAAACTCTATTAAATTAACTCCGTTTTGAATTAAATATTGCTTTCTGCCTTTATCAGGAGGATTTTCCTTCGGGTGAGCATAGTAATAATCAACTTCAAATTCATCTTTAGGCAAGCCGGCAGCTATTGTCTGAAGAAATTTTTCAGTTCCCCCCAAACAAAGTCCAATGTACTTTATAAAAGCTATTTTTATCTTTCGACCCAAGTCCACAACCTATATTCTTAGCTTGAAAATATTATAACAAAAAAGTAAATATGTTATACTTTCTTAAAGAATTTATGAATAATTTACAAAAGATGGAATTTTTTAATAATTATTATGAAAATATTATATGACCCACAAATTTTTAATTTGCAAGTTTTTGGAGGCATTTCACTATATTATAAAAAACTTTTGGAAGAGTTTAATTTTAATAATACCGATGAAATAAATTTTAAACTTCCAATAATATATTCAGATAATAAATATCTCAAAAACTTTCAATTAATAAATACTTTCAGCTTAACCGAAAAAAATTTTCCTTTTAAAAAGCAATATATTAAATTACTAAACTCAATAAACAGAAATAAAACAGTAAAAGAACTTAATAAGCAGGATTTTGATATTTATCATCCTACTTATTTTGATGATTATTTTTTAAATCATATTAAAAATAAGCCTTTTATTTTAACTGTTCATGATATGACCAATGAAGTTGTACCTGAATATTTTGTCTTTGATAAAAGAGCAGATGAAACTATTAAAATCAAAAAGAAACTTATTGAAAGTGCCAATAGGATTATTGCAATATCAGAAAATACAAAAAAAGATATAATGAGGTTTTGTGAAGTTGATGAAGACAAAATTGATGTAATCTATCACGGTTTACCTTTTGATTCTACAGAAAGCCAAAATGAATCAAATGATTTACCTGAAAGATATGTGCTTTTTATTGGACAGAGATCAAAATATAAAAATTTTATTTCTTATTTATTATCTATAAGTAATATTTTACAGGAAGATGATTCGTTATATTTAGTTACTGCTGGAGGAAATCCTTTTACAGAAGAAGAGCAAAATATAATTCATTCACTTAATCTGTCAAAAAAAATAATATACAAGCAGATTGATAGTGAAGAAGCACTGATAAGTTTTTATAAGCATGCTTTGTGTTTTGTTTTTCCGAGCCTTTATGAAGGTTTTGGATTTCCGATACTTGAAGCTTTTCAATGCGATTGCCCCTTGTTAGCTAGCAATACAAGTTCTTTTCCCGAAGTGGCAGGAAATGCGGCTGTTTATATTGATCCATACAACCAAGAATCAATGGAAAATGGAACAAAAAAAATTATTTACGACGAAAATCTAATGCAGGAACTTATAAAAAATGGAAGAGAACAACTAAAAATATATAGCTGGGCAGAAACAGCCAGATTGACAAAACAAGCTTATACAAAGGCATTACAATGAAAAAAGAATTGGCAATAGTTTTAGGAGCAACAGGTAATATAACTTTCGGACTTGCGAATGTCTTAATGGGGCTGAAAAAAAATAATATTAAAATTCCTCATGAAATCATAGTTTTTGAGCAAAATATATCAGCAAGAGATAAAAAATTATTAAATCAAATAATTCCAATAAGTTTTATTGAATATAAATATCCAACTACAGGAGAAATACATTCTAAATCTACCTGTGATCGATTTACTCAAATGACTTTTTCAAGATATGAGTGTTTAACTTTATTAAATGAATACAAAAAGGTTTTATGGCTTGATGTTGATCTTCTGATTAAAGGCAACTTGACTCCGCTTGTGGCAGATTTTAATTCACAAATAGGTCTCTGGCAGACCAAGCAACCCTTAAGAATTAATTTTACTAAAAATATTGATGACTATAATATGGAAAGTTGTTTTTATAACGCAGGAGTAATCATTTTCAATGATACTCTTACGAATTACAAAGATATAAGAGAATGGTGTTATAAAAAGACTAATGAACTTTCTGAATATCTTTATTGTGGGGATCAAGGGATTATCAACATTTTGCTTGAAGAATTCAATCTGAATATTTTAAATATTGATGAAAAATATAATTGTCATCCAAGATCCAAAAAATCATCAACAGCTTCTATTTTGCATCCTTATTGTGCAGAAAAATTCTGGAATTTTTATAACAATAAAGAATGGAACCAAAATTATCAAGAATGGATTAAAATAGGAGGGACTCCATATTCAGGAAGTAAAGTAGGCATATTTGAAAGATTTATTAAAACAAAATATCCTGAAGTACCTAATCCTTTAAAATATCCACGAAATTTTATTAATTATTTTAAAACTCAAAAATATAAAGATTTTGATTTTTAAAGCTTTACCCAACTTTCGGAAACTAAATCTTTATAATCAAAAAAGTTGCCTTTAAACCATTTTTCAGGAGCAATTACAATCTTATTTTGATTTTTGCCAAGCCATGCCCCCCACCAGCTAAATGAAGAATTTGCACAGATATGATGATTACATTCGCTCATAAGTATAAGGTCATTTTCACCTGATTGTTCATTGTTTGCGTCAATAAATATAAAATCAAAATCCATTTTGAAATTATTTTTTACCCATTCTGCATCGTCTGAAAATACGTAAAATATCGGGGATTCAACTTTAGATTTCATATAATCCATAGCTTTTTTATAATAATCAGCTTCACAAATCCCCAGTTCTTCATAAGCCCAACTATTAGTTAAATAGTCGCCCCTTCTAATATGTAAACTAATTGAATTTGTTGATTTAATTGCTTCTAAAACTTTCAGATTTTCTGTATCAAGTTCGTTTTTAAGAATAAAATCTTTTCTTATAATTTCTTCTATTTCCTTAAAAAACTTTTCTGACTGAAAAAGTCCTTCTAAATAAACATTATCGGGTAAAAACATATATTTTTGTTTAAAATCAATATTACTATCCAAAATATATGTTTTTGAAGGGATTTTTTTAGGATTTTTTTTGAATAATTTTTGTTTCAATTGTCTAATAATGAATCCATCTTTATATACAAATTTTTTTAAGGAATTTATTTCATCTTCGGATGCAAAATTTTCTATTATATTAAATTTATTAAGCTCGTATTTTCTATGATAATTATCATAATAAGTAATATCTAATTTCAAATCAGTATCATGCTTGCAAGACAAATATCTTGCAAATGCATATATAAACATTTGGTTTCCTAGTCCACCTTTTAGTCTTGCAATAATCATAATTACCTTAATTTAAAATACTTTTATACGCATCATATGTCTTAAGAGCTGTTTTTTTCCAATCAAAATCTTTAGCTCGTTTTAGTCCTTTATTAACCATATTTTTTCTCAAATCAGCATCTTTTACAACAAGTTCAACTTTTTCAAAGATTGATTCATTATTTTTAGGATCAAAATATTCGCAGCAATCCTGCCCGACTTCCGGCAGAGAACTGGTTTGACTTGCAACTACAGGACAGCCGCATTGAAAAGCTTCAAGTATCGGAAACCCAAAACCTTCATAAAGGCTCGGAAAAACAAAACACAGTGCTTTATTGTATATATAAGGCAGTTCTTGTTCTTTTGCTCTATGATATATAATGCTACTTTCAACGCAAAGTTGTTTAAAAAGAATTTTTTCTTCTTCTGAAATACCGGCACTTCCGATTATAAAAAGCTTTAACTCACTATCCTGTTTTAATAAATGAGCTATAGAGGTTAAAAAGAGATTAAAATTTTTGTATAAATTTCTGTTTCCAACAAATAATATGTATTTTTCCGGTAAAGTCAGATTGCAGGTCGAATTTTGATTAAATCTTTCAAAAGAATTGCCGTGATATATTACCTCTATTTTACCTTCAGGCAAGTCTGGATAAAATTTCAAAATATCACTTTTGGTATTGCGAGAAACAGCAATAATTTTATCTGCTTTATAAGCTAAAAGTTTTTTGTATTCGGCTGTATTATAGGTGTCATTTTTAAAATCATCTTCAAAAATTTCATGAACCATATCATGGATGGTTATAACAAGTTTTTTATTTTTTAAATAATCCAAATAATAACTTTCGTAGTATGTTGGATGAAAAATATCATATTTAGTGGATTTTAAAGCATTTTTAATTAAAACATTGTTTAAACGCCTTAAATTTTTTCTAACTTCCCCAATTTTCAGCAAACCGCTTTTTCTAAAAAATCGTACAGATTTTGCTATTTCTGTATTTTTTAAATATTCATTTTCACTATAAACAACAGGGAATTCAAATTTCAAAACACCTGTTTTGTAATAATAATCCATTAATTCAAAAAAATATCGGGGAACTCCCCCATAATTCTGATTAATAAATATCTTATGGTCATAGAGTAGTTTCATTTTTTAACCTGTTTACGTTTTTCAAAGACTTCATCATAAAGCTGCGTGTAAGTATCTATCATTTTATCAATATTAAATTTTCTTTCAATAGTTTCTCTCGCTATAAGGCTTGCTTTTAATTTTAGGTCAGGATTTTCTATAAATAATTCTATTCCTTTTATAAAATCTTTAATATCTTTTTGTTTTGCTATATAACCGTGTTCTTCGTGTTTTAATATTTCAGGAATTCCTCCTGTCTCAAAAGTTATAACAGGCAATTCACACGCCATAGCTTCTGCAACAACAAGTCCGAATGAATCAGCAAGCGAAGGATATATAAACAAATCAGCAGCAGAATAATATTTAGCTATTTGAATTTCATCAAAAATATATGAAATATTAATTACATTATTAGCAAGTTGTGTATTTTTATCCCCTCCAATAATCAAGAATAGAACATCTTCTCTATTTTTAAAATATTCATAAGCCTGTTTTAAATACATCCCGCCTTTATTGGGGTTTTCCATTCCGAAATCAGAACTAAAGAGAAGAATTTGTTTATCAAATGGCAGATTTAATTCCTTTCTTGTGTTTTCCTTGCCGTAGTTTTTAAACTTGTTTGCATCTACTCCATGATTGATTAATCTTATGTCAAAATGGCTTAGAATGCTTTTTTCTGCCTTGTTCTTTAACCAATTTGAAGGACAAACAACTGTAATATCACTATTTTGATAAATTTGTTTTTTTATTTTCCATATATAATTTGCTGTATCTTTTAATCCCAGTTTTGATAAATACGGGCATTCCAAACATCCTGACTGCCATTTTTCGCAGTCATATTTGACCGTGCAATATCCGGTAAAAGAATGATAATCGTGCAATGTCCATATTGTTGGCTTTAATGCTGTTAGTTGCGGTAGAGCATAAGGATTAAAAAAATTTCCGTGTAAATTATTTATATGCATTACATCACAATCTTTAAATACTTTTAAATCTTTAATTTTCAAACTTTCGTGCTGATAAAAATCAAGCAGATTATCTTTTTTTTCAGCTTTATAAAGAAATTTTCTTTCTTTTGAACAATGATCTATAAATTCTATAATATCAGAATTTATAGGGTAATAATTTTTGCTTGTTAAAATACTTGTTTTATAGTTTCTTAATTTTAAAGGAACACATAAGCTGTCATAAGCTATTTTGGCAGCTCCACCTTTTCCCACAAGAGAATTTATAAATAAAATATTTTCAGGTTTGTTTTTTTTAACTAACTCAGGATAGTATTTTTTATTTAATGTTTCAATTTCACATTTAAAAAACAAGTCAGAATATTGTTTACTGAAAAGCTTTTTAATAATGTAAGGAAATCGTTTTAAAATATTGTAAATTTCTGAATTCAATTTCTGCATATTATTTTGTTGCTTCAATATTAAGTGATAAACTTAGCCCGTCCATCAAATAGCCAGATGAATCATTGAAATTTATAAAATCAGGTTTTTCATCGATTTTCTTTATATTTTTAAAACCTGTTTCTTCCAACCAATATTTTATTGTTGTAAAGGAATAACCGTCATAATGAAAATCGTATTTATTATTTTGTCCGCCATATATAACATTTGTTATAGTGCAAATTTTTTCCCATTCTTCCTGAGTTAATTTTTCCTTTTTTATATTTTCAAGATATAACTTACATAAATTTTCCAGATCCGGTACACAAATATATATTTTACCGTCTGGTTTTAATGCTCTATACCACCTGCTTAAAACTTTTCTGACACGTCTTTTTGGTATATGCTCAAACACATGTGAATTATATATAATTTTTACGCTATTATCAGGGAAATTTAGCTTTTGTACAGAACCTAAAACATCACATTTAGACTCAAGGCTTGCATCTATATTTATAAATCCTTCTATTTTGCAGGAACCACAGCCTAAATGAAGACCTTCAATCGCTTTCACTTTAAATAACTTATATAAACCAGAGTGATAGAATAATGTATTTAATAATCTTTTAAACACATGTGCCTCCCAAAAAGTTTTTAAATTCATTTATTAACGCTCGGAAAAATATTTTTCTTGTATTTTTATTATTATAAATTGATTTTCTTAATTCTGAACCAATATATTTTTTCCAGCATTTTAATCCAGTATCTAATCTTAGCTTTATAACTTCAAACCAAAATTTGCCAAGAAATTCATGAAAAGTTTTTTTATCATAAATATTATAAGTTTTATTACCTTCAATAAGTTTCAAAAGCCATTTTTCGACTGCATTCACATATTCATCAGAATTTTCAAACATATTGCATATCAAAGAATGATGTATTCTTAATTCTTCACTATTTGAATTAATTCCTATGTCTTTTAATTGATTGTTTCTAACAAAATCAGCCATTTTATCCTGTTTGTTTTTACCGACTACACTCATGCCTGTAGAATGAACCCTATATTTAAGCAGAACCTCATTTATATTTGCCAGCTTAAAATGTTTTTTTGCCCTGCTCCACAGGTCGTAATCTTCACAATATTCAAATTCAGAATTATAAAACAGATTAAATTTTTCAAAAAAAGACTTCCTGAACATAACAGAAGGATGAGCAAAGGTACTATAAAAAAGCAAATGAATTCGTATTAATTCATCTATTACGGGATAAATTTCAATTCCCTCTTTAGCTCCGAAATTTTCTATAAAAGAACCGCAAATACCATATTCCTTATTGTTTTCAAGAAAATTTAATTGTTTTTCCAATCTGTCCAGTAAGGAAATATCATCTTGATCCATTCTGGCTACATAGTTACCTTTAGAAAGATTTAATCCTTTGTTTAAAGTTCTGGATAAACAAAGGTTTTCTGAATTTTCAAAATATCTGATTCTCTTATCATCAAACTGCTTTATTACCTCAGCACTATTATCAGTTGAAGCATCATTTATAATGATAAATTCAAAGTCTTGAAAACTTTGATTTAAAATACTTATCATCGCTTCTTTTAAATATTTTTCACCATTATAAACAGGCATTAATACAGTTACTTCAGGATTTTGCTTTGTAGTCATCTTTTTAGCATAACCTCATCACATAAGGTTTTTAAGCCTGTTTCAAGTGATATCGATGGTGTCCAATTTAATATTTTTTCAGCTTTAGATGTATCCAGAACAACCCAATCCGTCAACTTATTAGAATTATCAAGCTCAATATAGTTTTTCTTAATTTCTATAGAAGTGAATTGCTCTATTAAAGAGAAAATATCATTAACAGAATATCCTTTACCCGAACCAATATTAAATATCTCGTAATCATTTTGAAATTCAATAGCAAGCTCAAAAGCTTTAGACATATCTTCCAGATGGATATAGTCTCTTATGTTGTTTGAATCACCGTATATTTGCTGCGAATCGTTTTTTAAAAGCTTACTTAAAACTACGCCTATTAAGCCCTGTTTTCTGTCTGTCGGTAATAAAATTCCGTAAGGATTTGATATTCTAAGGATAGTTGATGTTAATAATGATTTTTCTGCCCATAATCTAATATAATTTTCCGCAACTAATTTTTGTATCCCATATGATGATTTTGGCAAACATAAATCAAATTCTTTAAATGGAGTTTTGTCTGCAGATTGCCCATATATAGCACCGCCACTGCTTACATACACAAGATGGATTTTTTTCCCGTATTTTTTTATTGTTTCAAGTAAAGTAACCATAGGTATTAAATTCAAATTCACATCACTTATAACATCATTATTTGATGTTAAAGGAGTATTTGTATGAGCTAAATGGATTATTATGTCAACATTTTTAATAAATTCCTTGCAATCATACTCAGAAGATAAATTACCAATAATCCAGTTTATATTGCTATTTTTTTTATTCAAAGACATTGGATTTCTGGAAAATCCGTGGATATTATATTTATTTATACGGCATAAATAATCCAAAAGATAAGACCCTAAAAAGCCTGTAGCACCTATTATACCTATGTTCATAATAATTTATTTTTTCCATATTTAGTTATTATTAAATTTAATTTTATATTTAAAATTTTATCCAATCAACAGAAATAAGGTTAATTTTTCAACTTTTCTGATTAATTTCTGTATTTATTATTTTGTTATTATAGTTTTTTATTAGATAATTTCCTAGTTTTATTCCAGGTTTTTCAATAAAATTATAAGTTAAATAACTTATAATTACAGTAAGAGAAAGAACCGTAATTAATCCGATTGAATAATTAAATTTAATATTGTAAAAAATAAAAGTTTGAATTATTGCAAAATGAATAAAAAAGGCAGAATAACTTATTTTCCCCAAAAAAGAAATTATTCTGTTATCTAATAATAAGCTTAAAATTTTGGAAGAATTATAAATTAAAAAAGGAAAAGAAATTAAAATTAAGCTAAAATACAGATCGAAAAATAAATAATTTAAAATTTTTGTTATAAAAAAGTTTGAATTATTCAGTGAAGGAATTAAAAATATAATTAAACAAAGAAAACTAAAAATTTGAATTTTAATATTTTTAAAGAATTTTTCATTTTTATATACAAGTATACCAAAAATGAAAAGAAACATATTTCCAACAGGCGAACATCTTGCCCAAGTTTCTATAGATATAGGATCTTTATCAAAAAGCAAATTTGAAATAAATAAACTATGTTTAGATAAAATCGCACTTATGATAAAAAGTACTAATAGTTTTTTTGAATCTAATTTATAAAGAAAAGGAAATATAAAATAAAAAATTACTTCAGGCGTTAAAGACCAACAAACACTAAAAATGCTTCTTAAATAAGAAGGAAACAATCCGTGTAAAAAAGTCAAATGTATAGCTAAATTATCAAGATTTAAAGGACGAATTCTATATTCATTTCCTAAATTCTCATTAAATCCTATTAAAAAACAAATCAATAATATCAAATAATATATCGGAGCAAGTCTAAAAAATCTTTTTAAGAAAAAAGTAGTTTTTGTAAAATGTGAATTGTCTGCAACATAACAAAGTATAAATCCACTTATTAAAAAAAATAACTGAACACCAAGTTTTCCGTGATGAATAAGGTGTTCCACAAAAATAGAATTATAAGGATTATTTTTTATTAATCCGCAATGAATAGCTATTACTCCTAAAATAGCTATAGCTCTAAGCCCATCTATACGATTTAGTCTATTATACATAAATTAATCTTTTCTCTTGATTTTATAACTTTATCCAACTATTGGGAATAAGGTCTTTTGTCTCTCTATTGCAATTATTAAACCATTTTTGGGGAGCAATTACAATTTTATTGTCGTTTTTCCCAAGCCATGCACCCCACCAGCTAAAAGAAGAATTTGCACATATATGATGTTTGCAATTACTTATAAGCATCATATCCAAATGCCCTGAATCATTGTGATTGCAATTTACAAATATTGTTGGAAATTTTGTCAACAAATTATTTTTTACCCATTCTTTATCATCCGAAAATACAAAAAAATGAGGATTATCAACTTTTTCAGCAATATAATTAACTGCTTTTCGATAATAGCCTAAGCCGCATACTCCGTGAACTTCATTTATGATCGGATCACTAATATAATCTCCCCTTCGGACATGAAGGCTAACTGAGTTTGTGCATTTTATTTGTTCAAGAAACTCCTTATTTGATTTAGGCATTTCATTTTTAAGAACAAATTCCGTCTTTAAAATCTTTTCAATTCTTTTAAAATATTTTTCACTTTGCCAATATCCTTCTAAATATGCGTTTTCAGTTAAATTTAAAACTTCATTATCAAAACTGAAGCTATTTTCAGAAAAATAATATATTTTTTTTATTCCAAATAATTTTTGAAAAAAAGATCTTTTTTTATTTTTTAAATGGTTTATTTCTTCAACATCTGCAAAACATTCCTTTATTTTAAAAACCCCGAGTTCATAATTTCTGGGAGTTAATCCACATTGATTACTATAAGAGTTTATATCAAGCTTTAAATCGCAGTTTAGTTTTTCAGAAAGACATCTACCCAGTGAATACTGGAACATTTGATTGCCAAGTCCTCCAATTAATTTAATGATAATCATATTATATTTTTCTAAACCAATAACAACCGCAAGCAAATGTTTGAGAATTAATTATCTCTTCGGAAGGATTTATTATCAAATCTTCTGGAACTATAGCAAACTCCATTAATTTGAAATCTTTAAAGTACTCCAAAATTTTATTATGAGAATATATACGATGAGCATTAAATTGAATTCTAGATTTCCCAATCGGTACTACAAATAAGAGATCGCCATTGTAGGCTAAAACGCGTTTAAGTTCATTTATTGCTATAATATCTCCATCAGGATCAATTTCATCACCATATCTCCCCAATCCTATATGTTCTACTGCATGCATACAAGATAAAGATTTAATACTATTATCATCAAAATGTAAATTTTTTAAATCGACAAAGTCAGCTTGGAAATCTTGTAAATCAAAATTAGGTGGGCGGTATTCATAAAATTTAACAGGAATAAATGCAGAAACAATTGTAGAAAAATAAAGTAACGAAGCTATATCAACATGATAATTCGGTTTAATAATGGCTAATTTTCTTGCTGCCCAAGCTGTATGATAAACATAATGCCTGT
>MHAC01000024.1:24389-35056 GCA_001804565.1 Ignavibacteria bacterium GWF2_33_9
TGAAGAATCATCATAACAAGGCCATCTATCTGACCAATCCATAGTCTCATTGTTATTATTATTTTCTTTAAAATAATTAAATTGTTTTTTGAATTTTATAAATTTTCTATATTTTTTTATCAAAGTTTTCATCTTAAACTTTCCTTTAATTTTTATTTAATTATTATAAACCGATCTTTCCTTTAAACAAATTGCTTATTACTTTAAAAGGTTTTCTTTTAAATTGTTTCAAAAATAAGTTTAAGGGAAAAGCCTCAATATCCAAGTTTTTAAGAGGCAAATTAATTTGATTATAGTCTAGACAAACATCTTTAATTGCCTGAGTCTTTTGAGAAAATATTTTGTTTCTATCCCACTCGAATCCTTCAAATAAAAATTCTTTTAAATCGTTTTCCATTTCTTGAAAATGATTTAAATGCTTTAAATCATAAAAAAATCTGTTAACTTCATAAAATTTATTAAAAGAAACATCTTCTTTGCCTGTCCAATAAATAGTATCTCCATTTTTAAGTAGAAAATTTTTATGACAATTATAATTGTATAAAAAATCATAATATATTATGGGATACTCAAGATATCCTTTAGGTGCTATCCTTTTGAGTTCATTTAAAAAGATGTCAGGATTATCAACATGTTCAATTACATGAGAACAGATAACATAATCAAACTCATTATCATTGAATGGAAATGAACCACCGTCATAATATATAACAGGCTTACCAAGTGAAATTTTGTCTAATCCTCCTCTTTGTTTCTGAGCTTCTTCATCGCAATCATATTGCAATTCTAAAAAAACATCAGATCTTGGATGAGGCAAACTTCCCGGACCAATTTCTAAGACTCGGTCAGTTTCTTTTATTGATAAAATCTTATTTTCGAAAAACATATTATTAACAATCCTTTCTGAGTTTTTATAAATATATTTACTATTCCTTGAGTCTAATTTTTATTATTTTAAAAAACAAAATCCATATTGACTATTTTATTACAATAAGTAAGTATCTTTATAAAAAAGACAAGTTTTTATAAATTATAAAACAAATTTTAATTCAATAGAAAAAAGTTTATATAATTCATCATAGTCTTAATATAAATTTTATGGTTTACTCATCAATAATGTTTGTCGTAAGATTTAATATTATAAACAATAAAAAGAGGTAATAATGACTGGATCTAATACTTGGTTGCTTGATTATGCTGAAAATATAGTATCTCATGATGGTGAAGATGGAATTATAAGAAAGATATTTGAAATAATACCCGATATTGATAAATGGTGTGTTGAATTTGGAGCTTATGACGGAAAGTTTTTAAGTAATACCTACAATTTGATAGAAAATCAAGAATATTCAGCGGTATTAATTGAAAGTGATCAAACTAGATTTAATATCCTTATTGATTCGTATAAAAATAATGGTCGTGTTATTCCACTTAATAAGATGGTGGGATTTGCTCAGGACAATAATTTGGATTCTATTCTTAAAAATACTCCTATACCTGAAAATTTTGATTTTCTATCAATTGATATTGATGGAAATGATTATCATGTTTGGGATGCAGTTAAAAATTATAAGCCAAAAGTCGTTTGTATTGAATATAATCCTACTATTCCTAATGAAGTTGAATTTATTCAGCCCAAAGATATGAATGTATCGCAAGGCAACAGTATATTATCTCTAACTAAGCTGGGAGAATCAAAGGGATATAAGTTAATAGCGATAACAGGCTGTAATGCCCTCTATGTCGATGAAAAATATTTTAATTTATTTAATATTTCTGATAATTCCATTCAAGCACTAAGATGTAGTTCGAAATTTATAACACACATATTTTCAGGTTTTGACGGCACAATATTTTTAAGAGGTCATTCCGGATTACCCTGGCATGATATATTGCTAAGTGAATCTAAGGTTCAACAATTACCTAAAATACTTAGAAAATGTCCTAATTTCTATAATAAATTTCAAGTATTTCTATTTTTAAAATATCAACAATTATTAAAAAAGAATTTTTTCAGATAAGGAATAACGAAGTTTTGTAAACCTGTGCAATATAAATTAGTTAAAATATTTGCCAAAATAGTTTTATACTCATTCTTTTAGCTTCCAATTTTCCCAAACATATTTATATTGATAAGTTATTTCATGCGTTTCAGACAGCTTTTCCTGAATACAAAGCATTTTTTGTTCTGAATTATCAATAAAATCATGAAATTGAACTTGAATGTTTTTCACTTTAGAAACAAGCCCAGTCTCGATTAAATCTGTTAATAAATCGTATTCGCCGCCTTCTATGTTGATTTTTATTAAATCAATAATTTCAATATTATTGTTGTTTATATAATCCGAGATCTTAACAAGCTTTATTTCTTCAGTTTCTTCAAATATTTCAAAAACAGAAGATTTATCAGCGCTTAAGCAGATAAGTTCAGTTTTTGAAATATTTGAAAGACCAAAGTTATTAATAACCGTTTTTTTATTATGGCTAAATTTGTTTTTTATTATGGTGTAAAAACTTCTTACAGGTTCAAAAATGTGAACATTGCAAGCATATTTATTGAAAATTTCACTTGTCCAATTACCTTCATAACCACCTATATCAAAAACAAGAGAATTTTCATCTAAATCATAATCAAGCCTAAGCGTTTTATCACCAGCAACAGCGAACCAAGGCTTAACTCTTTGTGCCATTTTGTCTTCAGTTTCAACAATATGATGATTTTGATTTTTTTTAAATATTTTATTTAATAATTTTTTCATATAATTTTTTTATTTAACTCCCTTTTTAAAAATGAGTTTTTTAAAAACATCTTTTGTTTTTATTTCAATTTTTCTAAAAAATTTTTTTTGATTCAACGTTTGATAATAATTTTCAGGTTTGATAATAATAGTTTTTATATTTTGGTTTTCAACTTTATTATTTTTACTAAATTCCGCAATAAGGGCAAAAAAGTTATATTTATCCATTACAAGATTTTTAGCTTCTTTTATTTTACTATGAGCTTTTTCAAAAGTATTATTTTTTATAATATTTTCAATAATATTTACGCTTTTATTCAAATCATAAATGTCTATATAGGTATAAGAACCGTCAGGAAAATATCTTTCTATATTTCTGCACCCGTAATAAAAAGGATAAGTCTCTGTTATAAAAGGATCAGCAAGTTTTTCTGTCCAGTAATCATCAATTGAAAAATTTTCAATAGCTATATGATATTTATATTCAGCCAGAGCGTCTAATTTGTCTGGTATGGGTGAAAAGCCTTCTCCATAAAGATCAATTTTATCTCCAAAATGTTTTTTTAACTTCATCACAAAGTCATAACGGGTTCTATGCCCTTCTGTAAAAGTTTTATTTGAACATACAACGGAAATAAGTTTTGTTTTTTCAAAAGTTGCATCTTTTAGGTCATCATAACTTTTTTCAACTACCGCATCTTTACCGGGTGTAAATTTGGTCCCGACTCTCCAAGGCAATCCTTGCTGGCAAAGAACTTTCCCATTGTGAGTTATATCCTGATGACATGTTATTATGTGACTGAACTGTTGAAGAAATTTGTTGTCATAAGTTTTAATAGACGGAGGTTCCGCTGTTATAAAAATGAGATTTGTGTGCGGGCATCTAACTGTTTCAGGTTGATCAATGCCTTCATACACAACCCACCAGTCGCATTCATTAATCGGGTCATTTATAAAAAATTCACAATCATCCCACAAAAGTTTTAAATCAGGTAATTGTTTGATTAAATGTTCTTTTTTTATAATTGTCGATATTTTTATTTTCATTTAATAGTAGCCATATTGTTTCAAATTAAATCCTATAACATGTTCAAGTTCTTTATTACTTTCTTTATGTATATTCATTAGTATATTTCTTTGATTTTCACATAAATATTCATTTTTGTAATTAATGTTTAATCCGATTGAATCAAGCAGATTTCTCAGCCCTTTGTCATTTTTGAAGATTTTTTCTATAATCGTTTTATTTTTGATTAAGGATAAAAATTTATAATAAAAATGCAGTAAAGTTATTCTTTGAATTTCTTTAGCCTTTTTATTTATATATTCGTAATTTTCCAGATAAAAAGGTTTTATACCTGAAAACTCAAAAAATCTTTTAAGGAATTCTTCAGGATTTTCTTTAAAAAATTCATAAGGCATAACAAGAACGTTATCTTTGCCAAAATATTTATAGTAAGCAAGAGCAATCTTTTTCCAATCCAGATCATAAACATTTATTTCTCCGTTAGTATTGTATGAACTGCTTTTCCAACCTACGTATTGATTTATTTTTACGAACAGTTTTATTTTATCTTTTATAATTTGCTGGTTATACATGGATTGCAGCCAAAAATCCTGCTTTCTAACAACAAGAAAAACTTTTGCATTTTCTCCTAAAAGGTCTCCGAATAATTTAATTCGTTCAATGGACTTATCACTGCAGTCTATTCCGTTTATGCCTTCGGCGCTCAAAATAAAATTCTTTTCTTTTAAAGAATGTGTCCAATTTTTGGCGGTCTCTATTTCTTTTGTATAAACAGATGGATTAAGGCTATGGATACTATTTTTCCAGACTTTAATGCCGTATTTTTCAAAAGGTGTTCCTTTAAGATGAATCCCTCCAAAAAGGAGATAAGTATCTTCGAGAAAAGGAAAAACCCTTTCCTGGATGAAAGTTGTACCTGTTTTTGGCAAGCCGACATGCAAAATTATGTTTTTCTTACCCATAGCAACCATACATTATTTATTTAAATTCAGATTATATATGAAAAAAGTTTATCATATAATAATTTTTTAGGTAAAATAGAATAGAATAAAAAAATACAACTTTGAAATACGAGGCAATAATGAAGTTAAACGAAGTAGATTATGATAAATCATTTGAATATGTATATTTATATAAAAGAATGTGGCCTTATGTTAAGCCGTATTTATTCAGAGGAATTCTCGGAATTTTAATTGCAATACCTGTTGGACTTTTAGATGGAATTCCTGCCCTCGCTATTAAATTTTATTTTGACCATGTAATAAATGGTGCAGATAGTACATTTGCGCAAAAAGTAGTTGCCTGGATTCCAATTTCTATAATAGGCTTTGCTGTTATACAGGGACTATTAATGTACCTTAACAACTATTTAAATGACTGGACAGGTAAAAAAATAACAATAGGACTTCAAAAAGATTTGTTCAAAAAACTTCTTCGTTTTGAACCGGCATTTTATGATAAAAATACTTCAGGGCTTGTTATGTCTAGATTTTTAAACGATCCGGGTGGAGCATGCGGAGGAATAATAACTAATCTTAAAGATCTTATTTCTACTATTTGTTCATCATTTGCGCTTGTTGGAGTATTAATTTATACATCATGGCAGCTTTCAATATTTGCAATATTTATGCTTGTAAGCGCATTTTTACCTGTTACTCTAATTAGAAAGCTTGTACAGCGTGTTTCTCATGAAAGCATGAAAATTGGAAGCAGTGTTAACACAAACTTTTATGAAACTTTCAATGGAAATAGAATTATAAATTCTTTTAATCTCCAGAAATACCAGTTTGAAAAGTTTTTAGACCAACTTATTCAGTCGTTTAATTTAAGTATGGGATATAGTAAAAGAGCCGGTTGGCTTTCTCCTGCAATGATTGTGATTGGATCTTTCGGCATAGCCGGTGTTATGTGGTATGGAAATCATTTAATATTAAACAAAACTATTTCAACCGGTAGTTTATTTGCTTTTATAACAGCATTGGTACTTCTTTATAAGCCTGTAAGAACTCTCGGCAACACAATGGCAGGAATGCAGGGCAGTTTTGTTTCTATGAACAGGGTGGTAGGTCTATTTGACATAGAACCTTCTATTGAAAATCATCCTGAATCCGAGAAAATTCCTACAATAAAAGATTCTATTAAGTTTGAAAACGTATGGTTTGAATACGAAGAAAGTGCGCCTGTTTTAAAAGGAATAAACTTTGAAGTAAAAATAGGCGAATCTATTGCTTTAGTCGGAAACTCAGGTGGAGGAAAAACAACTATAGCTAATCTTATACCACGTTTTTACGATATAAAATCAGGTTCAATTAAGATTGATGATATTGATATAAGAGATATCGAGCTTGAAAGTTTAAGACAAAACATTGCTGTTGTTTTTCAGGATAATTTTCTTTTTTCAGGAACAATAAAACAAAATATTCTTCTCGGAAAGTTTAATGCAACTGATAATGAAATTCATAAAGCATTAAAAGATTCATATCTTGATGAATTTATTGCTACATTGCCTGAAGGAATAGACACAGAAATAAGAGAAAGAGGTGTAAGGCTTTCCGGCGGACAGAAACAGCGACTTGCTATTGCAAGGGCAATGATTAAGGATGCTCCAGTTGTTATTCTCGATGAAGCAACCTCTGCGCTTGATAATAAATCAGAAGCTATTGTTCAAAAAGCACTCGATAAACTTATGGAAAACAGAACCGTAATAGTTATAGCGCACAGACTCTCAACTATTCAAAATGCGACAAGAATTGCTGTAGTTAATCATGGAGAAATTGCTGAAATTGGCTCGCATGATGACCTTATGTGTAATCCTAACGGAGCTTATAGCACTCTATATAATGCTCAATTTAAATTTACAGAGCAAACCCAAGAAGAATTACAGGAAGTTTAAATGACAATAAGTGTAGTTATAAATACGCTTAATGCTGAAAAATATCTGGAAGAATGCTTAGAATCTGTTAAAAGTTTTGATGAAATAGTCATCTGCGATATGTATAGTGAAGATAAAACAATTGAAATTGCTAAAAAATATTGCTGTAAGGTTGTTTATCATGAAAAAATCGGTTATGTTGAACCTGCACGAAATTTTGCAATTTCGCATGCATCATGTAACTGGATATTTGTGGTTGATGCAGATGAAATTGTTCCTGTAAAGCTTGTGGACTTTCTGAAAAACTTTGCAAAAGAGCAGGAAAAAAATGGATTTCAATATACAACAGTTGCAGTTCCTAGAAAAAACTGGTTCTTTGGCAAATTTGTAAAAGGTGATTGGGCTGTAGACAGACAAATACGTTTTTTTAAAAAAGGGTGCGTAAACTGGAAAAATGAGATTCATCTTTTTCCAAAAGTAGACGGGCAAATATATGAAATTCCCTCAAAAAATGAAGAATTGGCAATGCTCCATTATCAATGTGATTCGATAAGTGATTTAGTTAATAAAACCAATATTTATACGGATTTTGAAGTAAAAAAATGGATTGATTCATATTACAATTTTTCAATCTCAAGCTTAGTCTTTGAACCGTTTGGTGTTTTTTCAAGAATGTATTTTAGGCAGGGCGGTTATAAAGACGGGATGCACGGTTTTATCCTTGCTTTAGTCAGAGGTTTCTTGTATAGATTTCTTATTATTGTTAAGATATGGGAATATAATAAAAACAATAAACTTAATTAGCGGAGTTTTAAAATTTTGCATGAAAAAAATAGCTTTTATTGTCAGATTATTTCAAGATAAATCTTTTTATGCAGGCAGTGAAAAATTTATTTATAAAATTATTAATGAATTTATCAAAAATAATTATTTAGTAGATGTTTATTGTAACGAATTAGATATTAATAACAATAGAATAAATCCTAATTATACAAATCTGGTGAGAATTAAAAACGTTAACGGCATTAATGAAATAATTTTATGTGATGACGGTTCTGACCTTTCGATACCGCAACAAGCGGAAGCATATTATGACAAAATCCAAATTATGCTTGATGAAAGACAATATGACTTTGCAATAACCGACGGAATCGCTCCCAAAATTGATATGACTCTTTTACAGGTTCATTCGCTTATAAATAAAAGATTTAAGAATAAAAATTTCTTTTTGAAACTTTACTATAAAAAATACAAACCTAAAATGATTCAGGATGTCAATTGTGAAGAAAAATGGATAACACAGAATCACAGAAAAATATTTGTTGTATCAAACAGATTAAAAGAAGATTATGTAAGTAATTTTAATATTCCCGAAAATAAAATCAGTATAATTTATCCAGGAATAGATCTAACAGAAGAAGTTGAAAAGAAGAAAGACACTGATGTGTTTACTTTCGGAATATCTGCAACATTTTTTAAAAGAAAAGGCGGGCTTTTATTCATAAGAGCACTAAGAAAAGTTAAGCAAAAAGGGTGCAAGTTTAAAGCATATATAATTTTAAGAAATAATTCCGGTTCTAAAATGAGATGGTTTAATATTTTATTAAAAGTTTTTAATATTACTAAAGAAGTCGAATTCATTTCTTTTCAAAATGATATGAGGGATTTTTATAAAAAAATAGATTGCCTTGTTATGCCTTCTCATGAAGAAGCTTTCGGTCTGGTTGCTCTGGAAGCGATGATAAATAAAATTCCTTGCATTGTAAGTTCCTGCTCAGGAGTTTCTGAAATAATTAAAGACGGATTTGACGGGTTTGTTTTTGATATAAACAAAAATGCTTCAAGCAATTTAGCTAAAAAAATGGTATATATTCTGAAGAATCAAGGTAAAATTAATGAATGTATTATTAATGCATATGAAACAGCAAAAAAACATACATGGAATCATACATTTTTTGAATTAGAAAGTAATTTCAACGAACTACCCTCAAAAGAAAGCAATATAAATACAAATGAACAACAAGTCTGAAACAATTGATATAATTCTCCCGTCGCGCATCGGTGATTGCCTTTTAGTGCTTCCGGCTTTATTGTGTTTAAAACAATTAGTTGAAAAATTTCCTGAAAAAAAATTAAAAATAACTGTGTTTTCGACTAGTGTTTTAACGGAAATCCTTATAAAACTTAATTTATTTGAAATTAAGCAATTTTCTAATATTCAAAAATTAAGAACGGTTTTTAATCCGTCAGACAAAGCAATATTTTTGCATACGACAATGGACAATCATGGTTTTTTTGCTAAAAAAACATACGGGATAAATATTAATGGAAAAAAAATAAGCTATCAGAATGATATGCCTTATTTATATGTAGATCAAACGCATAAATATATGCCTGAAAAACTTTTTAATTATTTAAAAGAAAATTTCAATTTTTCAACAATAACAATAAGTATGTTTGGAATGCTTCTTGAAATCGGTTTTTCTCTAGAAGAAATTATAGACACTTTTAAATTTAACGAAGATTCTCTTAATTTTGAAAAAGAGATTACAGATTGGAAACCTGAAATTAATAACTATGTTGTTATCTGCATGGAAGCAGCATATGGAAGCAAAGGTGATTCAGACAGAAGATTTAAAGAAGAGTCATATTTTGAAACTTCAAAATACATATACGAAAAATTTGGACTAAAGTCTGCTTTTATAGGAATTGATAACAAAATAAGTCTTCCTGAAGTTGATTATATTTATGATTTTAGAAAACAACTTGATTTTTTACAACTTGCTCAACTTATGAAGAATTCTGAAGGATACTTAGGAAACGATACAGGTCCTCTTCATCTTGCTAACTTGATGAAGAAATATTCTTTAGGAATTTATTCCAGAGAAACAGCTATGAAAATTAATTATTACCCTGTATTTAATAATCTTAATACCTCAGTCCTCGGATTCCCTAAATTGGATATTGTAGATGATTTTTGTTCTAAACTTGTTAAAAAAGTTTAATTTTATATTTTTTTAAAAGTCTTTAAATCCAAAACTGTGTACATTTCAGCCCAGCCTCTATTAACAAGCATTCCTCTATACGCATTTAAAGAAATTATTCCTTTAAAAAACCATAAATTTTTATTTTGAGAACAATATAACTGTATTAATTCTCGTTTTTTTCTTATAACTTTTGTCACATCAATAAAATAATTCGGCATTGTCATTGCTGACCATATTTCATAAGAAACTATTTTAAGAGATTTTTTGTATTTTTTTTCTTTTAAAAGTTGCTGTAATAATTTTGTAACAGCTTTATGATCTTTGTGATTTTCAAAATAATTAGGAATAAAAATATAATCGTAATTTGAAATTTCTATTTGTTTGAATTTTTCATAATTAAATATGAGTTTCCCATCCTGAATATCAAGAAATTCATAGGAAGTAACTCCAAGTTGTTCCATAACGCTTATAAATTCTGTTTTTCTTATATTTACAAGTTCTTCATTATTATTTTGAACTGTTCCGAATTTACCGTCAGTTAGGCAGATAATATGAACGTTTTGAGGATATCGTATGAGCAATCCTCCGCATCCAAAAGTTTCATCATCAAAATGTGGAGCTAAAACAAGATATTTCTCTTCAGGCTTAATTATCAACTCTTCAGGATTGATTTTTTCAAAATGAAAAAAATTGACAAGTTTTAAATACTTCTTCCCGATTACAAAATCTTTATATATTTTTTTAAAATTTATCATAATTTTTAAATAAAATTTCATAGACTATTAATACAGAATAAATCAAAAAAGCTTATAAATAAATAATTTTTCACAAAGTTAATTAAGTAAAGAATTTTCATTTATAACGTTTAATATTTTATCAGGAGTAAGTTTTAACAGGCACGGAGTACACAGCTCGTTTTTTTTCAGAAATTTGCATTTTCTTTTATTGCAGGGAATACAATCCAAGTTAGAATTAAGAGCGAAATTATTATTTCCGAAAGGACCTGTTCTTGAAACAGGAGCAGCTCCATAAAGACCTATTGT
>MHAC01000025.1 GCA_001804565.1 Ignavibacteria bacterium GWF2_33_9
CTCCGGACGTATTAGATGTCTCTGCAAAATTAATTGGTGATGGTGATTATACAACGTGCAACAGGGATACTGTTATGGCTGTATTGACTAATAATGGAAAATTCCCTGTACAGATAACTAAAATTAATCTCGACTTTTTGCCGGATAACTTGGATGTTAAAGCTTTGACTGATTTTGAATCTGAATTGCCTATAACTGTACCGGCAGAATCAGATTATCGTATTCCAATTGAAGTCTTACTGTATGTGAATGAAAGCGTAACGATTGTACTAACTGCTGAATTTAATGACGGAAATGAACGGACAGCTAATTTGACGATAAAACCGATAACTTACACAATTACTATTCTCGACAAGAACGATATTGAAGTAATGCCAAAGGACACGCTAAACATAAGCTTCGAAGGTGCGATAGAAAATAGTTCTCAGGTTCCTGTTTCTTTGGATATAAAATTAAATACAAATAAAGAAGTATTGTATTTGCTGCCCGGCACATACTATATGGAAATTTCAAGTGGAAGTACTATTCAGAAAATTCCTCTAAAATTTGTGCAGACAAATGATGAAATAATTTTCGAATGGGATGCAGATAAAATTACAATTTTGAAGAATTCAAATTGGAAATTGGATTTAAATTTTTTAGTTTTGTTATCAACAAATTATTTTACTGATTTATCACTCGAAATAAGTGATAATGAATGTTATAACGGCTCGGACAACTCATTCAAGGCTGATGTGAAGAAAGTGTGCGTGAATGATGCAAGGCCAATTATTACAGTTTTGGAAGATGTACAAATGAAAATTTATCCTAATCCGGTAAAAAATATTTTAAAAATTGACTTAACTTTGGAGAAAAATAGTTATTTTTATATTTCTTTATTTGACCTTTTTGGAAAAGAATATAATTTAGATAAAAATTTATTTTTGTCAAAAGGAAAATATTTGTTAATTTATGTAGTTGAAAATATGACAAATGGAAATTATTATTTGCAAACTGTCATAAATGGTAAAGTTGAATATAATAAAATTAATATAATTAGGTGAAAAATGCGTATTTACTTACTCACAATAGCAATTTTGCTATCACTTTTTTCAATTGATACAAACGCACAGGATGAGCTGGAAAACCCTCTTATGCCTTATCAGGAAACACGTCCTATTTTTATTGGACCTGTATTCGGGTACAACAGGTCAATGCACAGTGTAAGTCTTAAAACATTTGCAGATGAAGGAAATGTGAATACTGATCCATGTCCTACTTTCGATAATGGTCAAAGTAATGGATTTTATGTTGGATTTACTTATGAACATATCCTTGGTGATTACAAGAATTCAAATTCTTCCATCATTGCACGTGTTATGTATCAAACAATGCCATCTTACCTTGAAATTGGCGGTGACGAATATCCTTCTTTGGTTACAATCGTTGATGCTGACGGAAATGTGGTTGATGAACAAATTGTAAATTCTTCTACTCTTTGGACAGCTGAAGTAGATTATTCTATGATTACTTTTGAAGCTGTTTATAAAATCAATCCATTTGAAGGTAATAATCTGGGATTTACAATTGGACCTACTTTTGACTATGCTTTAACAAAGAATTTAGACCAAAGAATGAAACTGGTTACTCCTCGTAATGCTCAGTTCAAACGTCCTGAACCGGGAACCGGTTATGATTATTTGGAATATGCAGACAATGACCGTACAATCATATTTTTCAATGATGAAATTCCAAATTCAAGTGCATTCCGTTTTGGTATGAAAATCGGTATTCAATATGAAATTCTTATGGGTAGAATGTATGTCGTTCCAGGAATTCAGTACAACTTCGGTATCACAAACTTAACAAGTGAAGAAAGTTGGAGAGTATCTCCAATACAAGCCGGATTTGACATTCGATTCTCTATATAGTTGTTTATAAAAAAGAAAAAAAGGTTGACATTAATTTGCCAACCTTTTTTTTATGCTTTTTATCTAATTTAGTTCAAATCAAAAAAATGATATTAATTAAAATAATTAACGAGTGATTTGAATATATGCAATCCATCATTGCCGCCTAATTGATTGTCACTCAATCTTTCGGGGTGAGGCATCATACCCAAAACATTACCGGTTTCGTTGACAATACCTGCGATATTTTCGATAGAGCCGTTCGGATTAGCTTCCGTGGTAACAAGACCTTCGGGACTACAATAACGGAAAAGTACTTGATTATTATCATTTAAGCTTTTGATAGTGTCTGCATCTGCAAAATAATTCCCTTCGCCATGAGCGATTGGTATTCTTAAAATTTTTCCGTCAGGAATATCATTTGTGAATTTAGTATTTGTATCTTCTGTTTTCAGATATACATCTTTGCAAATAAAATTCAAAGATTCATTTCTCATTAATGTACCCGGCAAGAGACTTGCTTCTGTGAGTACTTGAAAACCGTTGCAAATACCAATTACAATTTTACCTGAATTTGCAAAATTTATAACTTCCTTCATAATCGGAGAAAAGCGTGCTATTGCACCTGAACGCAAATAATCACCGTATGAAAATCCGCCCGGCAGAATTATGCAATCTATATCCGAAGGAATTTCGGTGTCTTTGTGCCAAAGGAACTTAGCATCGCTTCTGCTATTAACGCTTGTAGCATAATATGCATCATGGTCGCAATTGGACCCCGGAAAAACAACAATTCCAAATTTCATAGCAACTCCTTATTGTTCAGTAATTGAAATATGATAATCTTCAATTATTGGGTTTGCAATAAGTTTGGAGCAAGCCGAATCAACCAATTTCATTGCCTGGTCGTAATTTTCTGCATCCACTTCCAATTCTACGTTTTTGCCAATTCGAACATTTGTGAGATTTTGAAATTCGATTGAATGAAGTGAATTTTCTACTGTTTTTCCCTGAACGTCTAATATTCCACGTTTCAGCATTATTTTGATATGAGCAAAGTATTTCATTATGAACTCTTAAGATTGAAAAATCAAATTAATATTAATGCATATTGCATTTTTAGATTATTACAAAATTACTTTATATTTTTTAGTTAAGCAAATTATATTTTTCGACATTTATTTGTCAATTAGTCTTAAATTGCTTAAGAATGAAGTTATTAAAGTCTTTTTTTACTTGATGGAACCATTGCTCTGATTAAACTAAGCACAGCATAAAGTAACATAAAAGAAAAGAGCAATTTACCTTTTGTAGATACAATTGCAATTAAACCAATCATTGAAATTGCAAAATTCCAAGGATGAGTTTGAATCGCATACCATGATGGACGTGGTAAATTATCAAATTTTATAGTTGAAATCATCATCAATGGAGCCGACAAAGCTACTATGTAAATTCCAATTTCTTTCAGGTTTGCCGGGAATTTCGGATCCAAATAATGAAAAATCACAAAGGACATTACGTAAAGTGCCGCACCCGGGATAGGCAGACCTTTGAAATAGAATTTGTCTTCGACAGTGGCAGTCACATTGAATCGGGCTAATCTGTAAACTCCTGCTAATGCAGGCAAAGAAGCAATCACTACTCCAAGTTCACCTATTTGATTGAAATAAACTGAATAAAGCAAAAATGAGGGTGCCACACCGAATGACACTGCATCGCAAAGTGAATCCAGCTGTACGCCGATTTCGCTTGTTGCTCCTATGATTCTGGCAACTACTCCATCCAGCATATCGAAAACTCCGGCAATCACAATGAGTATTGCAGCAATTTCGAATTCACCTTTTGCAATATAGATAATCGAAGAAAATCCCGAAAACAAATTACCCAATGTGAGTAAATTCGGTATGATTGATTTCGTTATCCTAAATCGTATTCGTATTTTTTGAATTCTTTTCACAATTAAATTAATTCAATTTAGCCAAAAAAGAAATACCTGCTGTAACTTTATCGCCAACTTTGATTTTTATAGACGAATTTCTCGGCAAATGTATGTCCATACGTGAACCAAATTTCATCATTCCAAAACGCTGTCCTACTTTGACTTTATCGCCGATTTTGATATCCCAGACTAATCTGCGTGCTAAAATCCCCACAATTTGCTTGAATAAAATTTTGCCTTTATCATTACTCACACCAAAATGGGATTGTTGATTTTCAGCAGATGCTTCTTCCTTACTTGCAATAAGTTTTTTACCTTTTACAAATTTAAAATGTTCCACAATTCCGTTCATTGGCACACGGTTCACGTGTACATCTAAGGGCGAAAGAAAAATCGATATTCTTTTTGTGGAATCCTTAAAATAATCCGGTTCGAAATCATCAACAATTTCCATTATATGTCCATCAGCAGGGGAGATGATAATCGAATTATCCTGCAAGGCTTCTTGGGGAGTGATTCTTTCAGGGTCTCGGAAAAACCAGATTGCAATGAATATTAGGAAGATACCTAAAAGTCCTAAAAGAATAGAGAGGAACCAAAGATGCCTCAACCAAAAGGCTCCGGCTAATGAAATTACCCCTAACAAGAAAATAACAATGAAATTTTCGATTCCGTAATTTGTAATCATAATATATTTAAATTATTTTTGTAAAATTCTTTTTTATATTGTAAAAATTCTTTAAATTGCAAAGTTATGAATAAATAAGTTAATAAAACTATAAAAAGGTATAAAATGAAGTTCAAATCAACTATCGATGCTCTCTCTGAATTACTCAATTATGTTGCTCCAATAGTCCCTCAGAAATCAACTGTGCTGGTTTTGCAATATCTCAATTTCAACCTGAGCGGAAATACATTGAGCGTAATAGCAACTAATGAAGAAATCTCTATTCTCAAAAAAATTGAAGTTGAAGGTTTGGAAGACGGTTCAGTGCTCGTTCCTTCCAAAAAATTCAATGATATAATCAAATCAATCGGTAAAGGCGGCGAAGTCACTTTCACTTGCGATACTAATTCTTTTGAAATTGAATTCAAATATGGCAAAGGTAAATTTAAATTAAAAGGTATTGATTCTCAGGAATACATAAGCCTGGAAGGACTTTTCGAAAATGAATTGACAAATATCTCAAATATTTTGGAAAAAGTTGCTGAAGGCGAATTATTTGCTAAATTCGAAGAAAAACTTTTTGCAAAGCTGACTGACAGGACACTTTTTGCTGTTTCCACTGAAGATTATAAACCTGCTATGACAGGCGTTTTCTTTCAGTTCCGTGAAAATCAGCTCACAGTTGCTGCCACTGACGGATACCGCTTGAATAGATATATTCATTCTACTGAAGAAAATGCGTATCCGAAAGTATTCGATGTTGTGATTCCTTCAAGTTCTCTGGAATTGCTTCGCAAAATTGATGCTGAAATGATTATGTCTGTCCTCGAAGAAGACGATTCTCCGAAATATCTCAGATTCGATTTCGAGAATACAATTCTTACAACAAGAATTATAAACGAAAAGTTTCCACCTTACGAAACGATTATTCCTAATGATTATACTTTCACTGCTTTAGTTCCTCTTAATGAATTAATTTCTGCCACAAAAAGAGTATCTCTCACTGCAAATACAGTATCTAAATTGATGATTTTGAATTTTGCAAATAATCAGTTAACTCTGAACACACAAGATGATGAAACAGGTGAATTTGCCGAAGAATCACTTCCTTGCGAAATTCAGTTCGAAAAATTCGAAATTGGTGTGAAATACGATTATTTCTTGCAGTCTTTGCAGCACTTGTATTACGATGGTACTTCAGAAGACGTGCTCGAATTGCGATTTAACGACCCGGCTAAAGCTTTTATAATTTGTCCTAAAAATGAATACGAAACTTTTATTATGCTTAATATGCCGGTAAGATATAAATAGATTTCTTTTATTTCTGTAGGGAAAACGCATGCATGTTCCTTACGTTTTGTAGAGGCGGGGTTACCCCGCCTTTTTTAAATATTTAAAGTGAAAGGGAAAGTGAGAGTGAGAGGGAAAGGGGACAAAGTCCCTGTTATTCTGAGCAAAGCGAAGAATCCATGGCTGTTATTCCCCCTCTTGAAA
>MHAC01000026.1 GCA_001804565.1 Ignavibacteria bacterium GWF2_33_9
GTTCGCACTTGTTATGATATTCAGGGAGTTAGTGCTTTGAGTGCTTCACATAAAGGAAAAGATATGAAAATATCTACCTTTATGGAAAAGAATTTTGCAACAGTTGTTTGCACAAATTGCGGACAATGTATTACTCATTGCCCTACAGGTGCATTAACTGAAAGATTGTATTTTGACGATATTTGGAAAGCAATCGAAGATCCGACAAAACACGTAATAGTAAATACTGCTCCTTCAGTAAGAGTTGGTTTGGGAGAACCTTTCGGTTATGAGCCGGGAACAATAGTTACTGGACAGATGGCAGCTGCATTGCACAGAATTGGCTTTGATTCAGTTTTGGACACAAATTTCACTGCTGATTTAACGATTATTGAAGAAGGAAATGAACTCTTGCATAGATTGAAAAAAGCATTGGTAGATAAAGAAAAAGTAGCTTTGCCTATGTTTACTTCATGTTGCCCGGCTTGGATAAAATTCTGTGAACACATGTACCCGGAATATTTGGATAATTTGAGTACTGCAAAATCACCTCAACAAATGTTCGGACCAATGTCGAAAACATATTATGCAGAGAAAAAAGGTATTGATCCGAAAGATATTGTTTCAGTTGCTATAATGCCTTGTACAGCAAAGAAATTTGAAGCAAATCGTCCAGAAATGAATAGCTCCGGTCATCGTGATGTAGATGCCGGCTTGACTACACGTGAATTAGCACTGATGATTAAGCAAGCAGGTATCGACTTAAAAGAACTTCCTAATGAAAGTTTCGATAGCATAATGGGTGAAAGCTCAGGTGCTGCTGACATTTTTGGTGCAACTGGCGGGGTTATGGAAGCTGCTTTGAGAACTGTTTATGAAGTTGTTACAGGTCGTGAAGTCCCATTCACAAAATTAAACATTACTCCGGTTCGTGGATTGGAAGGAATCAAAGAAGCAGTTATTAAATTTGAAGACTGCAAACCTGAATATAGCTGGTTAAATGGCGTAGAATTTCCTATTGCGGTTGCACACGGATTATCAAACGCAAGAAAAGTTATGGAATTAGTCAAAGCAGGCAAAGCACCATACTTATTTGTAGAAATTATGGCTTGCCCCGGAGGCTGCATTGCAGGTGGTGGACAACCAATTCCAACTAATAATGAAATACGCAAAAAACGTATGGATGCAATTTATCGTGAGGATGCAGGAAAATCCTTAAGAAAGTCCCATGAAAATAAGGAAATTATTGCTATTTACAATGACTTCCTTGAAAAACCTCTTGGTGAAAAATCGCATAAGTTTTTACATACTCATTACATAGAAAGAATGAGATATTAATTTATTATGAATTGGTCTTGTGGAGTCAGATTTTTCTGGCTTCACGAGACCTGATTTTAATTATTTTTTTTAAAATCTCTAACCTAATCTAAGAGGATGAACTTATGGAAAAGGTTGAAAGATTAGCAGCAATCCTAATCACTTTCAAAAAAGAAAATGAACAAATTCCTGTTTTAAATGGAATTTTAAGTAATCATTCGAAATATATTTTATCCAGATCAGGATTATCACTTCCTCACAAAAATTACAACATTATCACATTAATTGTTGAAGCTGAAATTGATATAATCAATTCACTTGCCGGGAAATTAGGCAAATTAGATTCACTGAATATCAATGTTTTAGTAGAAAAAAATCATGTGAGATTAAAATGAAATTTTTACCTGAAAAATATACTATTGCTGATGAAACAATGATACCTTTCATTGATGAACACGAAATTAATAAGTATTTGGAGAATTGCATACCAACAATGCAAATCATAAAGGATATTATTTCTAAGTCGCTTAATAAACAGAGATTGTCTCTGTCCGAAACGGCATACTTACTGAATGCTGAAGATCCTGAAATGATTAATGCAATTAAAAATGGAGCTCTTGAATTAAAGAAGAAAATATATGGGGAACGGATAGTACTTTTTGCTCCGCTATATGTTGGGAATCTTTGCACAAATAATTGTGCTTATTGCGGCTTCAAAGCAAGTAATAAGTCAGTCAAACGTGAAACATTAGAAAAAAATGAATTAATTGAACAAGTAGAAATCCTGGAAGATAACGGTCATAAAAGATTAATACTTGTTTTCGGTGAGCATCCAAAGTATGATGCAAATTTTATTGCTGATTCTATAAGGACGGTATATAGTGTCAGAAAAGATAAAGGTGAAATCCGCAGGGTAAATATTAATGCGGCTCCAATGGAAATTGAAGGTTTCAAAACCATAAAAGAATCAAAAATAGGTACTTATCAGATTTTCCAGGAAACTTATCATCCGGAAAAATATTCCGAAATGCATATTTCCGGTAAAAAAAGAGATTACAACTGGAGATTGACTGCACTTGACAGAGCTCAAGAAGGTGGAATTGACGATGTTGGAATCGGTGTTCTTTTTGGTCTCTATAACTGGAAATTTGAGGTAATGGGATTACTGCGTCATGTTAATCATTTGGAAGCAGTTTATAATGTTGGACCACATACAATTTCCTTCCCTCGCATTCAAAATGCTTATAATTTGGATATTGACAAAAGCTATTTAGTGTCTGATGAAGAATTTATTAGATTAGTAGCAATTCTTAGATTAGCTGTACCCTACACAGGTTTAATTCTCACTGCACGAGAGGATAAAAAGGTTCGTGATGAAATTATTCGTTTTGGTGTTTCGCAAATTGACGGTGGAACAAACATTCAGATGAAAGGTTATTCACAAAAAAACAACAAACAAAATTTAGATGAAGAACAGTTTATAATCAATGATAACAGAACTTTGGAAGAAGTAATCTCTGAATTGATGAATCAGAGTTTTATCCCATCTTTCTGTACTGCATGTTATAGGAAAGGTCGTACAGGTGAACATTTTATGGAATTTTCAGTACCTGGATTTATTAAGAGATATTGTCAACCCAATGCAATTCTTACGTTTGCTGAATATTTGGAAGATTATTCATCAGAATTAACAAAAGAAATAGGTTATCAATTGATTTCAAATAAGTTACTTGAAATGGATGACAATAATTTTAAGGATAGTCTTATTCAAAAACTGGAGCAAATCAAACAAAATCAAAGAGATTTATATTTTTAGGCAGTAATATGAAAGGAAAAGATCTAAAACCACATATTAGCATTTTTGGCAGAACAAATGTTGGGAAAAGTTCTCTTATAAATGCAATTACTAATCAGGAAGTATCCATCGTTTCAGCAGAAGCTGGTACGACAACTGATCCGGTAAAGAAATCAATAGAAATTTTTGGAATTGGACCAGTAATTATTCACGATACAGCGGGAATTGATGATGTTGGAACACTTGGGAAACAAAGAATTGAAAAAACCAGGAATATTATTCCAATTATTGATTTTGCAATATTACTAATAACTGATAATTTGTTTGGTAAATATGAATTAGATCTGATAAATGAATTTGAAGAATATGATGTACCCTACATCTTAGTACATGGAAAGTCAGATTTGAATGCATTAAAAGATATAACTATAAATGATATACGTAAATTCACAGCAGCAGAAATTCTTGAATTTAATTTATTTGATAATGAATTGCTTCAAAACCTGATTAATAAACTTGTCGAATTAATGCCCGAAAATGCATATAAATCTAAATCTTTATTCAAAGAATTGATAAATCCAAAGGATATAGTTTTGCTTGTAACTCCAATTGATACTGAAGCGCCTGAAGGAAGAATGATTTTACCGCAAGTAATGGCTATACGTGATATTTTGGATAATTACGGTATTTGCATAACCGTCAGAGAAACTGAACTGGGGGATTTACTCAAAACCGGCATTAAACCTCTTTTAGTTGTTACTGACAGTCAGGCTTTTAAATATGTAAATCAAGTTGTTCCTTCAGAAATTCAGCTCACAAGTTTCAGTATATTATTTGCACGATATAGAGGTAATTTCCAAAAATATCTTGAAGGAACTCCAGAAATTTCAAATTTGAAAGACGGAGACAGAATTTTAATGCTCGAATCTTGTACACATCAACTTTCATGTGATGATATCGGAAGATACAAAATTCCAAAATGGTTGAAAAAATATACGGGGAAGGAATTATCTTTTGAGTATTCCAGTGGATTATGTACTTTCCCTCGGGAAATGGAAGAATATCAATTAGCAATTCAATGTGGTGGATGTGTTATTACGGAAAAACAATTGAATAACAGACTTAAGCCATTCATTAAAAGAGGTATTCCTGTTACAAATTATGGAATGACAATTGCGTACGTTAATGGAATTTTCGACAGAGTAATTTCTCCTTTTAAAACTGAATTAAATTAATGTTTGATAATTTTAAAATATCTCGTGAATTATTAATTGAACTTTTGAAAACTCCTCTGGAAGCAGCAGATCTTTTATTCAATTTTGCCAATGAAACCAAATTCAGAACAATTGGGAATAATGTTCACATTCGTGGAATTATTGAATTATCTAATATTTGTTCAAAAGATTGTTATTATTGCGGCATAAGAAAATCTAATCCAAATTTTTCACGATATGAAATGAGTAATGAAGAAGTTTTGGAATTAGTACAAATTGCTCAAAATGCCGGATATACTTCCATTGTCCTGCAATCGGGTGAGATTTCGAATGATACTTTTTCCGATAAAATCGAAAATCTTATTAAATCAATCAGTAAAACTACAGATTCTCGAATGAGATTAACTCTTTCCTTAGGAGAGCAAAGCAAAGACACTTACAAAAGATGGTTTGATGCCGGTGCAAATCGATATTTACTAAGAATTGAGAGTTCTAATCCAGATTTATATTATAAAATTCACCCACAGAATAAAAAACACAATTTTGAAAACAGATTAGAATGCCTTTCATATCTTAAACAAATCGGGTATCAGGTTGGAACGGGAGTAATGATAGGATTACCTTTTCAAACTTATGAGGATTTGGCTGATGATTTACTCTTTATGAGAGATTTGGACATTGATATGTGCGGCATGGGACCATATCTTGAGCATATTGACACTCCTCTATTTCAATATAAAGATACTCTATTTAAACAAGATGAAAGACTGTTCCTTGCCCAGAAAATGATTGCCGCTCTCAGACTAATTATGCCTGATATAAATATCGCTGCAGCAACTTCACTGCAAGCGATTAATCCAAATGGGAAATTGCTGGCAATTTCTTCAGGTGGAAATATAATTATGCCTAATATTACTCCTAAAAAGTATCGTGAAGAGTATCGTATTTACGATAATAAGCCAATGAATAATAATCTCACAAATAATTTTTTGGATGAATTGGTAAAGGACATTCATTCAATTAATCACGAAATAGTACTCAGTGAATGGGGGGATTCTTTTCACTTTAATAAATAAGTTAATTATGGGGCGAATGCCCCTTTTTTGTTCATTAATCTTCAAATCAAGTAATTAAATCCTTAAAAATAATGATTAAATTAAATTATTTTATATGTTTTGTAATTTTTGCTTAATTTTATTGTTTATATAATTGATAAAACCCACAAAATTGAAAAAATTATGAAATAAATCAACTCGCAATTTTGCGAAAAATAAACAATGTAGAGACGCAATGCTTTGCGTCTGAAACGTAGAGAGGTAGCATGCTACGTCTAAAAGGAGGAATTAATATGAAAGCAAAAACTTTCAAATGGAGGAACGGGCTGTGGCTCGTTATCTTCTTGTTTTCTTTGCTCTGCCAAGGGCAAAACACAATGGCTCAATACGATACAGTATGGACAAGAATGACAGAAAAAAGTA
>MHAC01000027.1:0-1007 GCA_001804565.1 Ignavibacteria bacterium GWF2_33_9
AAGTTCCTGGATTAATAAATCCTTCTGAACTTCATCCGGCACAAGATTGATGGTTAGCATTATTTTTTTAATTACTTCTGTTTTCCCTAAAACATTTTCAAATTGAGGATTATTACTGTTTATTTCAAAAATGAAATCCAAAAAATTCATTTGATTATCCAAATAATTTTGAAATGCTTTGTTTCCTTTGTCTCTAACAATGGAATCAGGATCCTCACCGCTAGGTAAAGATATTACATTTGGATTGAATCCATTTTGTAATGCAATGTCTATTGCTCTTTCAGCGGCATTTATTCCGGCAGAATCAGAATCATAAACAATTGTCAGATTTTTAGAAAATCTTGAAAGCAATTTTAATTGATCGGCAGTTAAAGATGTACCACTTGATGCAATTGCATTTTTAAAGCCATTTTGATATAATGTTATTACATCAGCATATCCTTCTACTAAAATTGCAAACTTCTTGTCAATTATAGTATTTTTACTTTGGTACAAACCATAAAGTGTTCGACTTTTATCGTAAACTTTGGTTTGAGGAGAATTTAAATATTTGGGTTGTGTTTTATCATCGTTCAAAAGTCGAGCGCCAAAACCAATTATCCGTCCAAATGTATCGTAAACAGGAAACATTGCTCTATCCCTGAATCTATCATAAACACGATTATTTTCATTTTGTACATTCATTCCGGATTTTGCAATGATTTCTTCTTCATAACCTCTTTCAATTAAGTACTTAGATAAAGCATCAAAGGAATTAGGTGAATATCCAAGTTGAAATTCTTCAATAGTTTTTTGAGTAAATTGTCTTGATTTAAAATAATCTCTACATTTTTTTCCTTCTGCTGAAGAAAGTTTTTGTATGAAAAATTCTGCTGAATCTTTTAAAACATTGTATATTTCTTCGTATTCAGTTGATGCTTCTTTATAATTATCACTTACTTCATATTTGATTCCATATTTTTGTGCAAGGAATTTCATTGCTTCTGCGAATGAAAATGCATTTTTTT
>MHAC01000027.1:1117-34878 GCA_001804565.1 Ignavibacteria bacterium GWF2_33_9
ACCGATATAATTCCTGCCTCTTTTTTTGAGTGGAACATATTCTGAGATAATTTCAATAATGTCTGCTCGAAGTAATAATTCTTCTTTAAGGTTGTTACGGCTCATGTATTTGTTTGACTTTTGACCACAAGTAAATTATCGGGTGTATTTTCCAAAATTGAAATGATTGATTTTGATATTAATGGATGTACAAAATCAGGTTCAATTTCTGCTAAAGGTTCAAGGACGAAATTACGCAAATGTAATTCTTTATGAGGTATTGTTAAGTATTTTGATGAAAAAACTGAATTTCCATAGAATAAGATATCAATATCAATTTCTCTTTCACTCCACCTTGTTCTGCTTTTTCGTCCTAAAAGATATTCTATTGATTTGCAAAAATATAATAATTCTATTTCGGATAAAGTTGTAGTACCTGATGCAGCAATATTCGTATACCATTTTTGATTTGATAAACCAAGTGGCTCAGTTTTGTATATGGAGGAAATATTATCAATGGTAATTTCATTGTTGGTAATAAGTAAATCTAGTGCCTGAAAAATTGTTGATTCTTCTTTGCCAAGATTTGAACCTAATGAAAGTAATATCTTATGATTTTTCACATCCATATTAATTTTCAAATGTTTGTTCTGATTCAACATAATCCAAAATTCCTTTGAAAGGAATATTAAACTTTCTAACCCTTACAGTGACTTTTTCAATATTAATATAATTTTCAACTAAAGTTTTCAACAATTCCAAATTCAATGTTTCAATTAATTGATAATTTTCATTAGAACAAATTTCACTTATGTCAAAAAGAATGTTTTCATAATTCAATGCCTTCGATATATCGTCCTGAACAGATGCTTCGGTAGCATCATACCATATTTCCACATCAATCTGGAATTTCCCGCCTAATTTAGCTTCTTCTTCCCGTACACCATGGAAAGCATAAATTTCGAAATTTTTAATAGTTAATTTTGTTAAGGATTTTTTCATAAATTTCTCTCTTTGTAAAAAATTATATAAAATTAATACAAATTTAATCAAAATTACTTGTTATTTGGTCAATATTTTTTTTATAAACAAAGAATAATATATTAATTGTTTATTTGTAAGAAATTCTTAAATTAGAAAGATTAAAACATGAAGTAATGAATAATTTCTATAGAATTAAAAAAACACTTGTAATGATGCTTGGATTGTTGCTATTAACATTAATGTATATTTCACATTCCAATGCACAAAGTATAGAAATTAATAAGATAAAAAAAGAACTTCCTCAACTTTTAGGAGCAAATAATATTGGTACTGAATTCGTTTTTGGTTTTCATCCTTGCTGGGAAGAAATATCAACAAAAGAAAATTCAATTGAAATTTATATATCATCCTCCGTAGAAACTGAAGTAAGAATTACAATTCCATACTTCAGCGGAAGTCCTATAATGATAAAAAAGACTCAACCCTACGATATTACTGAGTTTAAATTATCGCCGCAATCGGCACAACCTTATTCAAGAGGTATGGGTGGTTCTGTCAATACTTTGATGCCTACACAAGTTTTTGAAGGAAGAGGTATTATCATTGAATCAGATGCACCTATTGTAGTTTACGGTGTTACGAGATATCAATATACTTCTGACGGATTTCTTGCTTTACCTGTACATTCTCTGGGTAATGAATATGTTATAGCAAGTTATAGAGAAACAGCAGATTTTAAAAGTCAATCACTTACTCCATATGCTGATATTATTGGTGTATATCCTAAAACCAAAGTAAGTTTCTTTTTCGGAGGTAATAGTAATTCCAGAATTAGGACTACTGACGAAAGAATTTGGAAACCTTATGAAGTTTTGCGAACTGAATTAAACAGAGGTGATTTTTGGTTAATTGCTTCCGAAGAAGCTTCATCTGATTTGGGTGGTAGTATGGTTATTGCTAGTCAGCCAGTTTCAGTACTCTCCGGAAATCACTGTGCATATGTACCTTCAAGTATAGCAGCATGTGATTTTATTATCGAACAAGAAACTCCAATGTATTTATGGGGTAAAAAATATTATGCTTCACCAATAATAGACAGAAAATATTCATCAATTGTAAGATTATTTGCAAAAGAAGGACCTACTACAATAAAGAGGGACGGTAATGAAGTAGTAATTTTATTTACGAGTTGGGGATTAATGGATGATGCCTGGGTTGAAATGAGAGCAAATCCAGATACAAATAAACCGGCTGTATATCATAGCGACAAACCTATTTATGTAGTTCAGTATAATAGTGGGATGCAGGAAGATAATGTTCCCTCCGACCCATTTCAACTAGTATTGACTCCACAAGAACAATTCCAAAGGGAAATACTCTTCAATACTCCAGGAATTAGAAATGGATTTGGTTTTAAAAGAAATTATATTAATATAATTTACCATACTGATTTAAATAATCAAATTCCTGATGATTTAGAATTAGGTGAACTTTTAATAACTGGAGAAACAGTCTGGAAAAAGGTAAAGGATATTAGTTCTGCACCTGGAAATAGGTTCGACGATCCAGACCTCTTTGGTTCTAACGTACATTATTATTCAAAAACTGTTACGTTACCTTATGATGCAGTATACAGGCTTCGTACTGCAGATCAAAGCATTGCAGCTTATGCATATGGATTTGCTAATTGGGATTCATACGGCTTTCCTACTTCAATGGCAACAAGTGATCTAAATAAGTCTGATTCTGTTGCTCCTCAACCATTATTTCAGTTAAGTTGTGATGGTAGTTCAATAGAAAAGTACACCTATGTAATGGATGGTCCCGAAAATGATACAATCCGTTCAAATTTAGCTTTAATCATTTTTGACAAAAATCGTAGTTTTAATTATACATTCTGGCGGAATAATTTTATTCCAGGCGAAACAAAATATGTAAAATGGGGATTGGATATTATTGATCCAACTCAGGATGCAAGAGGATATATAACATTTGCAGATCGCAAAGGTAATGATACTACAATTGAAGTCATTTATAATGCCGTTAAACTATCTATTTCTCCTAAGAATTTTTACTTTGGTAATGTAACATTAGGTGAGGAAAAATCCCAACAATTTCAAATTAAAAATGAATCTGAAACTAGTATTGCTTATATAAGGGATTTTGTTCTTAAAACTATAAAAGAGAATTTACCTACTCAATATTTCGACCTGTTTTTTAACTTTGACTTAAATGAACCACTGCTACCTCAGGATACAAGAAATTTTCTTGTAACTTTCAAAGCACTAAAAGGAGGTAGTTTTCGAGATTCAATTGGTGTGGGTGATACATGTTTCTTTAAATATAGAACTGTTGTAAGAGCAACAGTTGGTACGCCGGCAATTAATGTCTCAGATATTGATTTTGGAAAAGTAACCGTTGGAACTATTACTAATCCCCGAATAATAACAGTATCAAATACAGGTACAACTTCGTTAACAATAACAGGATACAAAGATATTTCCTCAATTCAATATTCTCACAATATTCCTATTATTGATTTTGATAACCCTGTAATATTAGAAAAAGGTGAGGAAATACAATTTGAGATAAGGTTTATTCCTGAAAAAGTTGGTTTATATCTCGATACGATTATATTCGAAAGTGATGCAGGTGATAATGTTGATCCTGTTTGTTTAATTTCCGGCGAAGGAATTGAA
Source organism: Ignavibacteria bacterium GWF2_33_9 (assembly GCA_001804565.1). Taxonomy (GTDB): domain Bacteria; phylum Bacteroidota; class Ignavibacteria; order Kapaibacteriales; family UBA2268; genus GWF2-33-9. The sequence continues at coordinate 4,780 of MHAC01000027.1, forward strand.
CCTCAACTTGATGCTACGGGAGATGATTGGGGGAGAAAACGAGTTCACCTTGACAGATACGATACATTGTCCTATTACACATTTGAACCATATCCTGCTCCTACAGGAGCAATAGAATTAAAAAACGATGGTACAAAAGAAGTTACAATCAATGAATTAGTAATTACTGAGAATAAATTCGGTAGTGCATTTGAAATTTATGTTGATGAGAAACTGCAACCATTAGTAAACTTTACAAAGAATCTTGGTAAAATTTATGATGATTTGGGCCGACCGATAAACGTGATTCAGCCTGGACAAATAAGTCATGTCCCGGTTTTCTTCAATCCAAGACGGGAAGGTGAGCATATACTTAAATTTGATTATTTGAGTGATGCACCCAAAAAAGCATCTACATCTTTAACAGGTACCGGAATTTATCCGAGGTTAAAAACTGAAAATGTAAATTTCGGTTCTAGGATAATTGGTGAACCACCGATTCAAAAAACTATCAGATATACTAATGATCCTTGGGAATATCAGGATTCTGTTACAATTCAATCGATTTATGATTTCCCGGATAAGTCAATCGGCAAGTTATTATCCAAACCGGGAACTGAAGGATTTAGCTATGATTCCTTTTACTTTACTGATGTAAAAGGAGATACATTAGAATTTCCATTAGTTTTGCAGCCTGGTGATTTTATTGAATGTGAAACAGCATTTTCAGCAGTAAAAATTGGAAATGTACAAGCTGATATTATTTCAATCAGTGATGCTGTACAAGAAGCAAATTGTCAACTTAGTGCATTTGGAATTTTAGAAAAACTGCTTTTAATTGAACCTGAAGAAGAATATTATTGTTTTGACCCATTAAAAGAATTTACAGCACTATTGATTAATAATGGTACAATTGGAGTGAAAATTCCAGGAAATTCAATAAATCTGATTAAAAATGCAGATTCTTCTTTTATTATTGATCGAGTTCAAAAACCTAATGGAATATTGATTGATTATGAAAATGAATTTACAATTAATCCTGGTGATACTTTACATATTATCATGCGTTATGTTCCTACTGATAAGCCACAAAGTAATATTGAGGAAATTCACTCGTGCTTTTTACATGTTGAAACTGCTAGTGTTATTCCGGAAAGCAGGGAATACGAAGTTCTAATTAAAATCCGCACAATAAGATATACTCGCCAAACTGAATCTAAGATTAATGGGAATGATGAAATTACTGTTGATTTAGGCAGAGATATTAATATTGATCCTGTTGAATTGAAAATTACAATGAAACCCGGTAAAGAATTGGAAATAGCAAATCCAACTGATTTGTATATTACTGTACAATACGAAAAAAGCTTTATTGGTATTAATAAAGTTGATGGAAAACATGAAATTTCTATAGGGGATGGATTACCTCCAACTTGGTCGATTGCTGACTACACACTTAATTTAGATATTGAATCAAATATTGAAACATTAGTTGTTCATTTGCATGGGAATATACCTTTTAAGACTTATTTGAATGCTGAATTGTTGAAAATAAACTATATGGTATTTTTACCTGTTCAAAAATTTAATGATATAAAAGAAAATAATCAAATCATACAAATTAGCCACAGCATTTCATCTATCCTGGAATGTCTGGATTTTCTTCCACCAAATGTTGTAACGGTATCACTTTCACAATCGTGCGATGCAGAACATAGGGAAATAATTATTTATGATAATGATTTTGCACTTGGAATGATAAATCCAAATCCGATTTCTTTAGATAATGATATTCAGGTAGACTTCAGTATTCCTTACGAAGAATTTATTCAAATCAGAATTATTAATTCTCTCGGCAGTGTTCAGGAAGTCTTACTCTCTAAAAAAATAAAAGGTGGAACTTATAAAATTAAACTCCCGGTTGATAAACTTCAAACAGGGAGTTATTATCTTGAAATGATTACGGGTGAATTTTCTCAAACCCGAAAATTTAATGTTTTGAAATAATCATCATTCATTTGCTAATTTATTTTTAGAAAAAATCTTTTTAATTGATTCATAGGCTACAACAATTGCAAGAGAAAGTAAAACAAGTGAAACAATTAATAAGAAGATATTTCTTTGTGGAATGAATACAAATATTGCTTGATATAATAATGCTGTTCCGGTAATTGCAAGTAAAATAAATCCAGGCAATAATGTATACCAATGTGGAGATTTATTTCCAAACAAATATGAAGAAATTACAAATAAAGCCAATGTTCCTATTAGTTGATTAGAACTTCCGAAAATTGGCCACAATTCACGATAACCTCCACTAAGACAAAATATATAAGCTAGTATTAAACTTGATCCAGTTGCAAAATAAATGTTTTTAAAAATTCCACCATACTTTACTCCTAGAGTTTCTTGCATTATGTATCGGTTTAATCTTGCACTAGTGTCGAAAGTAGTTAACAAAAATGAATTAAGCATAATAATCCCAAATTGAATCCCCAAGAATAGGGGAACTCCAATTGCTTCTAAAGTCCTTCCGATGGCAATACCAAATACTTTATTTGCACTACCAGACAATATCTTCTGGAAAGAAAACTCTGATCCTGAAGTCAATTTTGGATCCCAAACCAACACTGAGGAAATCATTAATAATACTAATGCAGCTAAAATTGCTTCTGTGAGCATTCCACCCATAGCAATTTTTTGTCCGTCTTTTTCTTTGTCCATTTGTTTTGCTGTTGTACCACTTGATACAATCGAATGAAAGCCGGATATTGCTCCACATGCAACAGTAATGAATAAAATCGGGAATAACGGTCCGCTTTTACTGCTAAAAGAAACGAATGTTGGTCCTGTAATTTGTGGAGCTAGGAAAATCATTCCAATAAATCCTGCAATTAAACCGACAATAAGTATATACATTGATAAATAATCTCGGGGTTGAAGTAATAACCATACAGGCAATACAGATGCAAGAAATGCATAAAATATGATGAGAATTAACCAAATATCATAAGATAAATAAATCGGTACTGATTTTCCAAACCAAAGAAGTAAAGCTATTAAAATGAGTCCAATAATTGATGCTATTGTTAAGTTTGCCCCCATTTTATATACTAGTAATCCGAAAATCAATGCTAAAATGAGTAATCCTATAGTTGGCAAGGCTATTTCAGGTTGGTCTACAAATGTTTTTGCAGTTAGATCTGCAAAAACTGCCTGAATTAATACCATGGTTAGCCATACAAAAATGCCGAAAATGTTACGTGCACGTGGGGAAATGACAGTTTCTGAGATTTCAACTATAGATTTTCCATTATTGCGAGTTGAAACTATTAATGCCGTATAATCATGAACAGCCCCCATAAACACACTTCCCACAATAATCCAAATAAGTGCAGGCAGCCATCCGAACAATGCATAAGCGATTATGGGACCGACAATTGGACCTGCTCCCGCTATTGAAGAAAAATGGTGCCCAAATAAAATTTGGGGTTTTGTAGGCGAAAAATCTCGGTCATCCTTAAGTGTATGTGAAGGTGTGGGATTGTTTGTAATTTTCAAGACTTTATTACTAATTACACGCCCCCACCAAAAGTAAGCAAAAATTAACCAAGCAGTTACAAAAAGGAGAATATAAACAGCATTCATAATAATTGAGTTATATAAATTAAAATAATTAATATTTTTTAAAATTAATAAAAAATTGTGACTTAACATTATAAAAACTATCTATTATGAAAAAAAAAAGATTTATTAACAAGAAAAACTTATTTTTGTAAAATAGTATTTGTTACAATTTACTTAATATGTTACTTAATAATAAAATATATATCAAATCCTGGCAGTTCTTACTGCTATTTTGTCTTTTGAGTATCTTGACTTCTTGTCAGGACAATGAATGGATTTCAGAACAAGGAGAACCTGTAATTACTGAAATATCACCTGAAACGACTTTTTTCGGTGATACTTTAACAATTTACGGGGAAAATCTTGGAGATAGAGGATTAAATTCCTTTATCGTCTTAAGCGATTCAATCAATCAGGAAATTGTTCATTCCACAGATTGTATTAATTGGACAATATCAAAAGTAGTATTTGTTTTACCGAACTTTTCAGCAGAAGAAGTACAATTAGTATGCAATTCTGTAAATACAAATAAATTATTCATAGAAGTTTCACGATTGCCTGCACTTGAGACAGTCGAAATTCCAATAGGTAATTTTAATATGGGTTCACTTTTTGGATTAAAAGATGAATTTCCAGTACATACCATCACAATCTCAAAACCAATAATTGCTTCAAAGTTTGAAATTAATCAATTTTATTACTCGCAAGTAATGAAAACAAATCCGAGTATGATAAAAGATTACAGATTGCCGGTTGATAGTATTACTTGGATTAAAGCAATTCAATTTTGCAATGAATTATCTCAAATTCAAGAATTGAAACCCGTCTACACAATTTTTGGTGAAAATGTAAAATTTGATACAACTGCAAATGGTTGGAGATTGCCTACTGAAGCTGAATGGGAATATATGTGTAAAGCACATGATACTACTAATTATTTTACAAATGAAGATTTAAGCAAATTAGGCTGGTTTATAATGAATTCAGGATTAAAATCTCATCCATCCGGACAGAAATCACCGAATGCTTTTGGATTGTATGATATGCAAGGTAATTTATGGGAATGGTGTTGGGATTTTTATAATTCTGATTATTATGGAATTTCACCTGTTCAAAATCCTTTAGGACCTATTTCCGGAGAAAGGCATGTTGCTCGTGGAGGAGGATACGATAGTGGTAATTCCTTATGTAGAGCATCAAATAGATTTTATCCTTCTAACCCAATTCAAAGCACTGGCATCAGAATAGTAAGAACAAAATTCTAAAAATTATGAAATATGAATCTGGACAAGCATACTCTTTAATTACATACAACGGATTTACACCTAAAATTCATCCTTCTGCTTTTATTTTAGAAGGTGTGAGAGTTATTGGTGATGTTGAAATTGGATCATATTCTTCTGTATGGTATAATTCTGTTATCCGAGGTGATGTGAATTTCATTAGGATCGGGAATAGAACAAATATACAGGATTTGAGTATGTTGCATGTTACTCATACTTGTTGTCCATTGACAATTGGGGATAATGTAACGGTTGGGCATAGTGTTTCAATTCATGGAGCAACAATTAAAAATAATATATTAATTGGAATTGGAGCAAATGTTCTCGATAAAGCAATAATCAATTCAAATTCATTAATTGCTGCAGGTACTTTAATAAAGGAAAGATTTGAAGTACCTGAAGGTGTACTTGTTGCCGGTGTGCCAGGTAAAATAATTAGAGATTTATCTATTGAAGAAATTGAAAATATTACAGAAAATGCAAATAATTATGTGAAATATCTCACTTCATATCGTTCACATTTAATATATTAAATAAAGAAAAAAAACAGAGGAAATATGTTAGTTAGTATGACCGGATTTTCAAGATCCGAATATCAAAAAGATAACTTGAAAGCGACAGTTGAAATAAAATCTGTTAATGGTAAAAATCTCGAAATTTATTGTAGATTGCCCAGGAATATGCAGCATTTGGAAATGATAATCAGGGAATTGATTAAGAACAAAGTTTCAAGAGGTTCTATAAATGTTAATATTAATTTTGAAAATCTCGACTTATCTAAGACATTGATGTTTAATCAAGATAAAGCAATTGCTGTTATGGAATCTTTGAAAGAATTAAAAAATTCCTTGAAAATTAAAGATTCAATAAAATTAGATCAGCTAATGAAATTCTCGGAATTTTTTACAGAGTCTGAGGACGAAGGTGATGAAAAATTGGAGCTTCATGTTATTAGACAATTAATGAATCAGGCTCTGATTAATTTGAATAAAATGAGGATGAACGAAGGTAAAAACATCGAAAAAGATATTTTCAACAGAGTAAAGAAAATTCAAAAGATTGTTGATAAAGTTAGAGCATTAGGTCTCGATAAAATTCCACAGGAAAGAGAAAAATTCCGTCAAAAAGTTGCTCAACTCTTTGAAGGTGACGAAATTGATGAACAGAGAATGTATCTCGAAATGGTACTTTTAGCTGATAAATTAGATATATCAGAAGAATGTGTACGCCTTGAATCACACTTTAATTTGTTCTATAATTCATTAAAAGAAAAAGATTCAGTTGGACGCAAGATTAATTTCTTATTACAGGAAATGAACCGTGAAATCAACACAATTGGGTCTAAAGCAAATGATTCTGAAATTTCATCTTTAGTTATTACTGTTAAAGAAGAAATAGAAAGAATAAGAGAACAAATACAGAATATTGAATAATGGAATTGAGTTAATGGGAATTTTGTCAAAAATTAAACCATTGCAAAACGCAATAGTAGATTTTATATTCCCAAAATCATGTTTAATTTGTTTTAATACAATTGAAGAAAATTCAAAAAGTAAATTTGTTTGCGAAAAATGTTTTTACAATTTTGTAGCAGCAGATGATTCAAATGAAATTATAGATAGATTGTTCGAAACATATCATCCCGATGATATTGCTGTATCTGAAGCATTTTCTTTGTATAAAATCCATGAGAACGATTTTTTACAGATTATCCATGCAATGAAATATGAAAATCTTTTCAAGATCGGCTATGAATTTGGTCAAATATTAGGTGAAAAAATCAAGAAACAGACAAATTCACAATATGATTTTATTATACCTATTCCTTTACATTCTGCAAAGAAAAGAGAAAGGGGATATAATCAATCATATTACATTGCAAAAGGAGTCTCACAGGTTCTACATTGCCCTGTAAATGAGAAAATGGCATTTCGTAAAGTCTATACTAAATCTCAAACAAAATTATCATTACAGGAACGCCATCAGAACATTGAAGAGATATATTCAATAATTGATAACGAATCATTAATAAAGAATTTAACCTTATTAATAGTCGACGATGTTTTTACGACAGGTTCTACGATAAACAATTTAGCCTTAAAATTACTGGAAGCAGGAGTAAGGAAAATTGATTGCGCAACATTAGGAGTTGCTTGATATGATAAATGCTATTGAAACAAAAGATTTAAATTTCCGCTACGGAAATATAAATGCATTGGAAAATATAAATTTAATTATTCCTCAAGAAAAGTTTGTGTCAATTCTTGGTCCTAATGGTTCAGGTAAATCAACCTTTTTAAGAATACTAGCCGGAATTATTAAACCGAATAGCGGTAAAATTAAAGTCTTCGGACAATCAATTGATGAAATTTCCTCAGACTTAATTGGGTATGTTCCTCAGATCAAAACTCTGGATAGAAATTTTCCTGCTATTGCAATCGAATTAGTACTTTCCGGATTAAATCATCGCTGGGCTTTGAATTCGACAAATGAACAAAAGGACAAAGCCAATTTTGTCTTGGAGCAATTAAATGCAATATCATATTCAAAAAAGCCCCTTAATCAACTATCTGGTGGACAATTGCAGCGTATTTATTTAGCTAGATGTCTGGTGCGAGAACCTCAATTATTGCTCCTCGATGAGCCTGCTACAGGAATAGATATGATTTGTGAAACAAATTTAAATGGGATTATTCAGAATTTTTCCAAAGTGAAAAGAACTTCCATATTAATGGTTACTCATGACTGGACTTCTGCTTATGAACATACTGAGGATGTTATTCTTCTGAACAGAAAACTAATTTATTATGGAGATAAGAAAAACGCATTTTCTAATGAAAATTTAATGCAGACATTCTCTCATCCACAACATCATCATCACATTACTTTTGGAAATTTAAGCAATGTTTGAAATCTTCATTCTACCATTCTTTTACAGAGCATTAATAATTATTATTTTGCTTGGTTTCACTGCAAGTTATTATGGTGTCTTTATTGTGCAGCGTAAGATGAGTTTCCTTGGAAGTGGATTAGCACATTCAGCCTTTGGAGGAGTTGCTTTAGGTATTTTGTTGAGTGTTCAGCCTCTTATTATTGCAATCCCATTCACATTACTTTTTGCCATCTTTATTTCATATTTTCAGGAAAAATCTAATTTAAGTTCCGATACAATTATAGGTATTTTCTTTTCGATTGCAGTATCGCTTGGTATTATCTTTCTATCATTAAAGGAAAATTATACAACAGATGCATTTACTTATTTGTTTGGATCTCTATTATCAGTGCAGTTGATTGATGTATGGACGTCAATAATCTTAACTATACTAACAACATTTACATTCTTTAAATACTGGTCCAGATGGACTTATGCAACTTTTGACTATGAACTTGCAATAGCAGATAAATTGCCGGTAAGAAAAGATAATTACATTCTGAATTCATTAATTGCAATTACAGTAGTTGTTTCAATTAAAATAATCGGGATTATTTTAATTTCTGCATATATTGTTATTCCAGGAGCAATAGCCAGATTGCTATCCAAAACTTTCCGACAGATGACTATTCTTGCTATTATTATTGGAGTAGTATCAGGCATAATTGGTTTATTAATCTCAATTTTGGTAGATTTACCTAGTGGTGCAGTAATTGTTCTTTTCCAGTCAATATTAATGATTTCAGTTTTTATTTTCAAAAGAGAAAAGTAAAAGAAATGTTTATACATAATCTTGAAAACCTGAATGACTTTGGTTTATATAGTATGCTCAAGAAGTATATCCTGCGTGAGGAATTGGGGTATTTTGTTAACCAAAATAAATTTAGAGAATTATTTGATTTTGTTAATGTTAAAAATTCAAGAATATTTGAAAAAGCATTCAACGATGCAATTTTTTTAGCAATACAGCTGAGGAATAATATGGGTAATGTTCGAGTAGTAGATCTGAAGAGAATTGATTTTATGAATGAAGAGCAAATCAAGAAATTGCTTTTTACGATTGGTGCTGCCAGAAATCATGTAAATATTGCTGAAAGTAAAAAAATAGTACAATCTGTAACGGAAATTTTCGGAATTGAATTAGAAAACCTTTTGTTGTGTACTGTGGCGGGGGAATCAATGATTGGAGACAATATTTTCGAGGGTGATACTCTGATTATCGACACTAAGACTATTCCGGAAAATGGCGATATCATTGTGATAACAATCAATAATGAAACAGTTGTAAAAAGATTAAATTTGGATGGAAATTCGATGAAATTAGTATCAGCAAATAATAATTTCGACCCACATCAAATCACTGAACATGATGATTACTCAATCATCGGGAAAGTAAAGCATGTAATTCATTCAATATAAAAAAAACTTGTTTGCACAATAACAAACAAGTTTTTTTTAGTCGGAGCGAGAGGATTCGAACCTCCGACCCTCTGGTCCCAAACCAGATGCGCTACCGGGCTGCGCTACGCTCCGCACATTTTCTAAATTCTAAAAAATGTTGAATTCAAAATTACGAAAAAAAAACTAATTAGCAAAATATATTGTTTCATTTACTCAAACTGAAATTTTATTTAAATATTCAAAACATTTTCGTATTTTAGTTTTTTTAACTAAAATTCAAAATCAAATGAATAGAAGAGATTTACTTAAATTTAGCACAATAACATCTACAGCATTATTTATAAATCGCCTTTTGTTATTTTCTCAATCAAATGAGAATACCCTCAGCAGCAAATTAAATAAACCAAATAAACTTCGAAAAGGTGATACTGTTGGGATAGTTTCTCCTGCAACAGCCGTTAGTTCTCCTGATGATATTGATAAAGCAAAAGAATTACTTGATTATTTGGAGTTAAAAGGAGAATTTTCGAAAGATTTCGAAATTCAGGAAGGATATAAAACCAAACCTTCAAGTTTAAGGGCTGCAAGTATAAATTCATTTTTTGAAAATAAAGATATCAAAGGTATCATTTCAATTAGAGGTGGATACGGCAGTATGGGAATTTTACCATACCTTGATTATGATTTGATAAAGAAGAATCCTAAGATATTCGTTGGATACAGTGATATAACAGCGATGCATTTAGCATTTAATAAATTATCATTATTATCCACTCTACACGGTCCTATGGTGCTTTCGTCATTTTCCGGTAATACTATTGAATATTATAAAACAGCTCTCTTTACAAATAAACCTTTGGGAAAATATGTAAATCCGTCAATGGATGTTTTTCGTAGTGATAATAGAGAATTTGTAATTAAAGAAGGGATTGCAGAGGGAGAATTAACCGGAGGAAACTTATCTTTGATTTGCTCATTGATAGGGACAAAATATGAAATTGAAACAAAAGGTAGATTACTATTCATTGAAGATGTCGGTGAAGAACCATACAGGATTGACAGAATGCTTACTCAATTGAATCTAGCCGGTAAATTTAAAGATATTAAAGGCATTGTATTTGGGAAATGCTCGGAATGCAATAATAAATCCGCTAATCCGGTATGGGATTATACTCTGATGGAAGTATTATTTGAACAATTTAAAAATTCGGATGTTCCTGTCATGTATGGTTTACTTTTTGGTCATACATCATTTCAATTTCCAATTCCTTATGGAGTAATAGGGAAGATTAATACTGAAGAGAAATCACTTGAGATTATGGAATCCTTTTGCAAATAGTTTACTGCATTGAGTGAATTACAAATTTTACTACTCCAATTATAGAAAATTGTTCGAAAGGGAAAACTTCAATCGGCAGAAAATTTTTATTTGCAGAAATAAGATATAGTTTTCCTTCTTTTTCTCGATATCTCTTTACCAACATTTCACCATTCAATTGAGCAATAACAATATCATTTTCTTTTGGAGATATTTTCGAGTTTACAATCAAAGAATCACCATCAGAAATTCCTGCATCAATCATACTTTCGCCATTAACTCTTACAAGAAAATAATCTTCAGGTTTATTTTTTATTAATTCAAAAATATTAAAACTTACATTCAATACTTTATCAATACCATGATTTTGCGTAGTATTTGCAGGCATCACGGGTGCTTCGAACTGGAAATTGTTCTTCAACTGTTGCTTTGATGTTGCTTTCATTTGCTATTTTTATATTCAACTTAAGGCATAACAAATACTATGCCGAAAAGCATTTCAAGAAAATTCACTTTTGAATCTCAATTAATAAGAATGAATTAAATGAGTTATAACACCAACAAAATCTAAAGTATCGAAAAAGGCATCGGTAATTGGCAAATACTGTCCTGCTGGTGTTTCAATATATTCAATATCTTCAAATATGCGAAATCTTCTAATTGCTAGATTGTGATTAATCTGAACTAAAATGAATTTATTGTTTTCAGGTTTGCAATATGAATCAACTACTAACAAATCTCCATCTTTGATCCCTTCAAAATTCATTGCGTTGCCTACAACTTTCGCAAAAAAAGTAGAATTAGGATGCTGCACTAAAAATGAGTTCAGATCAATTTCTTCATCAATTTCTTCGCTTGTCGGTAAAGGTGGACCTGCCGACACACTCATAGTATAGATTGGTAATACGATTTCGCCATCTTGGATGACATCATTTGAAATGATTTCGATTCTTTGCATTTATCCCCCCAGATTGTAAACAAAGAAAAAAACAAATTACGAAAAAATAATATTATAACAAAATATTAATTAAATCTTTTTATATTATCAAATTTTATGGTTGATTTTTCAGCAAAAAACCCTGATGCCGGATAAGAGAAGCAGAACCAAAATACCCAAATGCACCTTTGATAGATGTAAGTTGAGGATTCATCTCGCTGAATGAAAAAACCTGTAAGGACCAAAGAAGAAAATTATCATCAGGGGCATAAACGCTCAATTCCTGTTGACCATACCACTTGAAAAAGTTCCACAAACCCGGTAGTTCAGATGCAGGTGCAAATCCCCAACTTGTTATATCCCTGAAATATCTATCTCTATCTCTATTCCAATTTTGCAAAATTCTTCTGTTCTTTTCATCAGTTGGAGGTAATAAATATTTACCATATTCAAGGGTATCTAATGCTTTAATTGAAAGAATATAGTATTTTATGGTATCAGTTTTAGTCCAGGAAATTTTGAAAGATGAAGGTAGACTTAGTGTATCTTTTGGATATTGAATTTCAACAGGAGGTTTTTCAATCCAATCAAATTTTGCGGGAGTGAAAGTTGTTCCTGAAATTTCAGTACCATCACTCAATTTAATTTTTAATTCATATTGAGTTTTTGACTTTACCAAATAAGTTGTATCCTGGTAATTGTAAGAAAGAGATTTTTCATCCCAATACAGAGTAAATTCCTGTCCTTCTCCTGATAATTTTACTTCAGCATTTTTATAATATGTGTTCTCAACATTAAATGAATCTGTCAGAGAAGCAGTCTGAAATATCTGAAAACCTTTAATTGGTTCATCAACTAGCAAGAGTGCCTGAACTACATAGGAAGGAGTATAATCAGTTGGAGCTGGATCTTCACAACTGATTAGAGTGAAAAATATGAAAATAAATAAATACTTTAACTTTATTGCATTACTATTCATGGTTTGCTCCGAATCTTATTTCATAAGATATTGAAGGGATAATTGGTAAGAGTCTAACGTCCTGTACTGTTGTAACATCATCAACAGTTCTATAAAATCTAAACCAAATATCTCTACGATTATATACATTGTAAATGTCAAAAGACAAGGTAGAGGGTAAACCGAAAGTGCTGAAATTATAATTTGCGTTGATATTCAGTTGATGACTAGGAGGCAATCTCAAACCATATAAATTTGAGTTGATTATTTTATTGCTTCCATATGATTGACCAGGGAGAAATATTCTCACTCTTGATGTAGCTCCTGTGTATGGTTGACCTGATTGGAATAGGAAACTAGCAGATAAATTCCAAGATTTATTCAAATAATAATTTCCAACTATCTTCAAATCATGTCTTCTGTCATATTTTGGATTGAATTTCTTTCCATTGTTTATTTCATCAAATTGGCTTATGATATACCCATAAGCATAACCTAACCAACCTGTAAAATTGCCGTATTTCTTTTGTAAGAAAATTTCAGCGCCGTATGTATAGCCTTTGCCTATATAAAATACGTCTGCCACTGAATTTTGCTGTAATGATGTTCTGTTAATTTCAGAAATACCATTCAATGTTTTATAGTAAATATCAAAATTCAGATCATATCCTTGGAATGGTTTAGTTTCCAAACTAGCAACGTAATGTACTGAAGAACCGATTACAATAGAACTGTCGGAGGGTAACCATGTATCAAAAAACGAAAAATTTGGATCAGATAATAATTTAAGATTCTGATGGTAAATTCCCCAGGCAAATTTCAAGGAAATATTCTCGAATAATTGATACCTCAAAGCAAGACGGGGATCTATTGTAATTGAATTTTTCAAATTCCAATAATCTGCACGTATTCCTGCTTGAATTGATGTCAAAGTATTAAGCTGATAATTGGTTTGTACAAATGAAGAATAATTCCAATCATTAATTCGTATCGTCTGATTACCAGCACTTGTAGAGGTAGAATCGACTTGTTCTTTACCCGAAAAATTTTGCTCGATAAAGAAATTTCTTTTTGTAATTTGGAAACCAAATTTAGATGTTATATCTTCATTCACAAACCATTCCAGATTCCCTTTGGCTGTGTAATCTAAGATTGAATTTTGATAGGTAGTGAAATAATCTGATTGTTCACCGGTGAATCCGCTCGCATATTGAGTTACACTTGCATTGAAATTACCAAGTAGCTCATTAGAAAAAATGTGAGTCCAATTTATTGCTCCTAACTGATTACCGATATCCATATTGAAATCAAGTCCTGATGAACCATATTCTAATCCGTCATGTGTAAGAAATGCAGAAAGTGTTAATTTATCATTCTTTGTAATATTATTGTTAAGTCTAAAATTCAAATCATAAAATCCAAAATCAGGAAGAGGAGCAGTCGGATCTTCATTGAGAAATTTCTTGATAATATCTAAATATGTTCTTCTGCCACCAATAAACCAACTTCCTTTTCCCAGAGGACCTTCCAGTGAAAATCTAGATGAAATTACACCAATAGATGCTTTACCATTAATATTATTTCTATTACCGTCTTTCTGTGTTATTTGAAGTACAGAAGAGAGTCTTCCGCCAAATTCTGCATTGAATCCTCCTTTAATCAATTCGACATCTTTTATTGCATCAGTATTGAAAGTAGAGAAAAATCCAAATAAATGAGTCGGATTGTAAACAGGTGAACCATCTAGCAGAATTAAGTTTTGATCTGGCGAACTACCCCTGACATATAACCCGCTGGAAATTTGAGAACTCGTTAGTATTCCAGGTAAATATTGCAGTGCACGAAAAACATCTCTTTCTCCACCTATTCTGATTTCTTTCAATTGTGATACGGGAACATCTACTTTGGAAATGGAAATATCTCTTTTTTCTACTTCTTTTTCAGCAATAATAAATATTTCTTCTCCTTGTACAGAAGATGATTCCAAAGAAATATCCCATCTTTTATCTTCATTTTGTTTAAGAGTGAATTCTTTTTCAAATTTGTTATAACCAAGATAAGTAATTATAATTTTGTAATTTCCGGCTGGAATATTTGCTATTGTGTAATAACCACTCTTATTTGTAATTGCCCCATAATTTGTTTTATTTATATAAACTGATGCTCCAATCAAAGTTTCACCGGTTGATTTATCACTTATAAATCCGCTTATTGAACAATTCGATTTGAATTCTGCAAACGTAGTATTATTATTTAATAAAATAATTAAAAGAGTAAGAAGTATATAAAAAGTAAATTTGATTTTCATAAAATATTAAACCTGCTCTAATTAAAGCATTGACATTTTTTTTCGTAAAAACCATTCAATACTGAAGAGTAATATAACGAATGTAAGCAATACCCAATGATTCCAATATTCAACATTATGCCTTGAGGTTTTTAAGACAGGTTTGAAATTTTCAAGTTTACTGATTTCATTTGGAAGTGTACTAATTTGCTCAGGAGTCAAATACATGCCATTTGAATTTAAGGATAAAGCAGAAAGTAACTTTTTATTTTGAGTTAAATTTATATATTCAAAATTGTCTAATCCAACTGAAAATAGTCCTTGTTCTTTTGCTATTGTATCTTTATTCACAATTGCCAATGCACTATATTTATAATTTCCGGATTGTAATGAAGGTAAAGCTGAAAAATAAATGCCATTTCCTATTCCAGGTAAATCAATTTCTTTTTCAAATTTACCGGATGTGATTTTAACTTTAATTTGTGCATTACTGATTGGGGTTATTGATTTATCCCAGACATTTGCTTTAAATTCAATTTGTTCACCGGAAAAGTAATGTTTTTTATTTGTTTTCACTACAAATTGATTATCAATATTAGATACAGATAACCATCTCAAAGTATTGTTGAAGAAAGCACTAAATAAATCAACTTGGTCTGTATTTCCTTTCACGATTTCTTTTGCATAACCTGTTAACTTCCATTTGTACAAATTGAAAGCTATAACAGCGGCAGACCTCAATCCATTCACTTCACGAATTAAGATCAAAGGTTCATTCATATTGATATTTTCAATTTTTGATGTAGCCAGAACTGTACTTTCAACTTTCGGACTAACAAAGGTTTCAGTTTTATTCACAGGTGCTAAATTTTCCCATATTTCCTCGAAATTCTGGATTCCTTCAATTCGCAGTAAAGGATTTTCGGGAATTTTATCAACTGGTTTCACCCATACTTCAAATTCTCGATTTGAACTGGAAATAACATCAAATGGTAAATAGGGTAATAATCTGTTTAGCTTTCGGTAATCAAGTGAATTTCCTGCAATAAACAAGATAGGCTTACCTTTTGCCATCTCTTCAGCAACTAAACTTACTACATTATCGGGTGTTGTTTTTCCGGGAAATCCAATGAGGACAAAAAGTTGCGTTTCATTAATTAGGTTATGAGTAGGAGTAACATAATACTCTGAATTACTTTTCTGAACAAAAAGATTTATTTGTGCATCCTTATCCTCAGATAAATACTGATTTATCAAAGATAAGTCCGGAGTGGGGGATGCAGCAAAAATTGAAATTACTTTTTTATTGGATAAAACTTTGATGAAAGTGTGATTCTCATTATTTTTGTCAGTAAACTCATCCCTTAGTGGATTTATTTGAACTGATATCTTATGTTCACCCTCTTTCTCAGGTTTATACATAAATTTTGCTGTATAATTCCTTTGCTCCTCGATTACTGTTAAAGTATCTGCAGAAACGAAACTTTCATTATCAAACAAGTTAAGAATGATTTTCTGATTTTTAAAACCGGTAGATGTAAATTGGGCAACTATTTCAATAGGTGTGTTCACAAATGTTATTTCATTTGAAATTATGGACTTTATAGCAATATCTTTTGGTGAGATTGTATCACCTATACCAATCGAAAAAATTGGAATTTCCTGATTTTCTGAATTGTAAAGTGGATTTGGTCCATCATTTATTGCACCGTCAGAAATCAAGATAATTGCTTGAGTATTTGTGTTAATGCCATCATTTCTTATTTTGTAAAGTGCTTTAGATAAATTTGTTGTCTGTCCATTGAAATTTATACTATCAAGTCTTAATTCAGGTAATTTTTCAATTGAATTGGCAAATCTATAATATTGAGAATTTTTATTAATTTCATTTTCCTTAATATCGTTTAAAATCCTTTGAACAATTTCTTTTCTGTTTACAGAAGCATCTTGCATCCCGTTAGAAATCGAATTGTCAATTAATACCGCCACACTTGGTTCCAGTACAATTGATGATGTTTTCAGCAATGAAGGTTGGAATATAATAAGTAGTAACAATATTAAAGCTAATGACCTTAATGAAATAAGAATTGATTTTCGTAATTGAGATACAGGAGGATTTGTATGATAATAACTATAAATAGAAAAAACAACTAATAAAATTGAAATTATTAAGAAAATCCAAAAATTGCCTGCTAATTCTAAAGTAGTTGTTTCCATATAGTTTTTGGAGTTTTGACGTAAAATTTTCGATTTTGTTTCAAAATTACACATTGAGTTATATATGTATTATTTGGAATAAAATTTGCTAGTTAAAAATTATTAAATAATATAAAGAAGATGAAATTACAAATTGCTATAGATATTTTCCTAAAAAAGCTAATTGAGGAAAAAAACTTTTCAAAAAAAACACAAGAAACATATTCTTATGCATTATCGGATTTTAAGAAATATTTTCATGAAACTTTCAATCTTGAACCAGAAATTGAACAGATTGATACTGATGATATAAGGCCATTTTTGGGATGGTTGCAGGATAAGGGATTTTCAAGAAATTCTATTAGATTGAAATCATCTACAATCAAAGCGTTTTTCAAGTATTTATACCGAAAAGAAATAATTGATAATAATCCTGCTGCGCCACTTGCTTCACCTAAGAAACAAAAAATATTACCAAGTTTTTTGACAGAACGTGAAATCGATAATTTGCTTATTTCTCAGGATGGCGATGAATTTGAACAAATCCGAAACAAATTCTTGATTCAAATAATTTACAGTAGTGGATTAAGAATTAGTGAAGCCTTGAATTTGCAATCTAAAGATATTTTGTTGAAAAATCACACTATAAAAGTTCTTGGAAAAGGTAATAAAGAGCGTATTGTTCCAATTGGAATGCAAGCATTGCAATTATATCAGAAATATATCCAAGTATCAAATTCGTTACGAAAAAGAAATTCTCTATTTATTTTCCTTGATAGTAAAGGTAAGCAATTAACATATTCCAAAGCTTATAAAATTGTGCATAATGCAATGAAGAGTGTTACTGAAACAAAGCAAAAATCACCTCATACTTTACGTCATACTTTTGCAACTCATTTGATTAATAACGGTGCAGATATTCGTTCGGTAGGGGAAATGCTTGGACACAGCTCATTGAGTTCCACACAAATTTATACACATTTGTCTATTGATAAATTAAAAGATATTTACAAAAATTCTCATCCAAAGGCCTGAATTATTTAATTTTGAATTTATTTTAATTTGAAATTTAATTAAGTTATGCAAAAAGTAAAGATTGCTGTTATTGGAGTTGGCCATTTAGGCAAAATCCATGCGAAATTATGGAAAAATGTTCCAAATGCTGATTTGATAGGTGTTTATGATATTAATCAAGAATCAGCGAATGCAATTGCAAAAGAATTAGATTGTACTGTGTTCAATTCAATTAATGAAATAGCTGAAAAATGCGATGCTGTAACAATTTCTTCTATTACTAAAACTCATTTTAAGATTGCCCAACAATTGATTGAAAAAGGAATTCACTGCTTTATAGAAAAACCTATCACAAGTACTTATTCTGAAAGTAAACTTTTATTGGAATCGGCCATTAAACATAAAGTCATAGTTCAGGTTGGACATGTGGAAAGATTCAATCCTGCTTTAATTCCATTAAAAGACATAGAACTAAAACCACTTTTCATAGAAGTGCACAGATTGAGCCAATTCAAACCAAGAGCAACTGATGTAAGTGTCATTCATGATTTGATGATCCACGATATCGACATAATCTTGTGGTTAGTTAATTCTAAAGTCAAGAAAATTGAAGCAAATGGCGTTGCTATTATCACAGATACGCCAGATTTGGCAAATGCTAGAATTACTTTTGAAAATGGAGCAATAGCCAATTTGACTGCATCAAGAATATCTGCTACTCCAATGCGTAAGTTAAGAGTATTCCAAAAAGATGCATATTTTTCAGTTGATTTCGGAAATCAATCTGTTGAAATTTTTAAACTTTTTGATGAAAAACCAGATCCCGAAAAATATCCATTAGCTGTTAACTTAGGTTCAATTTTGGAAATTGAAAATCCTAAAAATATTGCTTATCAAAAACCAGAAGTACCAAAATTAAATGCAATTTTGGAAGAGCAAAAATCCTTTGTTGAATCAATTTTGAATAACTTGCCAATAGCTGTAACTGCACAAGAAGCATCTGAAGCTGTGAGAATTGCAGAAATTATTCACAAAAAAGTTAGAAAGTATAATAAAACAATTTTGGAAAAATGAGGTTACTGAAAAAATATTCTTCTTCAATAATTTTTGTAGGTTTATTTTTAATTATTTATGCCTGGCATCCCTTCAAATTAGGGTATTATTCTGATGATTGGAATTATCTTGCAAATTTGAGATTCGAACATCACATTTCTCAAACTCCTTTTAATTTGGATATCCTTCAGCATTATCTTAATTGTTTTGGCAATAGGCCGTTTACTGCAATTTTCTGGTATATGGGATATTCACTTTTTAATGATTCAAATATTGGTGGATGGCAAATTTATGTATTGCTTATTGCTTTTTCAATGTTTTTCTCATTTAGATTATTCTATAAAAAATTCATTGAATTTATTGGCATTAAAACTAATACAATATTTGACAATATCCCTATATTATTTTTCATTGTTATTCCCTGGATAAGTGCTTTCACAAATTGGATTTCTGTTTCAATGAGTACTATGGCAGTCACATTCTTCCTTCTTTTTCTTTATTATTTATTTAAAGGATGGCTTGAAGGAAGAGAATACTTGCTCAAAACTTCAATTTTCCTGGTTTTAAGCTTATTTACTTATGAAAGTTTTTATTTTCAATGGATAATCTTTTTTTATATCGGCTGGATATTCAAGGATAAAATTCTTTCAGGAAAGAAAGCATTTAAATTGCCTTTAATAATTTATTCAATTATACAAATTTCAGCAATTGCTTGGAATAGATTTTCAGTTCCTTATTTCGATTATTTAGTTGTTAAAACATCAAATGCTTATTTACTTCCAACATTTCTAGCCAATGTAATTTCAATGCCTTATGCAGTTGCTGCTTCTTTTGTTGAACATTCTGTTTTTATAATACCATTGCTTTTGGTGATTTTCTTCTTCTCTTTTGGCAATGGCAAATGGAAATTGTTGTCTAATAAGATTCATATTCGAATTTTCATTAGCTTTGTATTTGGAATCTTAATTTCAATTGGCTTATATGCAATGGTGGGTTATTCAATTTGGGGATTAGGCGGGAGAAGTAGAACACTTATTGTCTTTACATTATATTTTTTGCTTTTTCTGGGTATCGTAATAAATCAAGTTCAAAAAAAATCATTAAACTGGTATAAACTATTGAGAATTTCCATGATTTCAATATTGCTGCTTTTCGGATGGAATAATGTGAGGAATGCGCTTGATTGGAATAAATCATGGAAAATGCAAAAAAAGACAATTACAGATTTCAATTATGATGTTATACAGAAAATTGAATCAGAGGATATAATCTTGGTGGATTTACCTTTCCGGGAAAGGTGGGTGTCAGTTTTTGATGCACAATGGGCAGTTAATGCACAATTAAATTACGGAAAATACATTCTAGACAGGAATTTCTCCTCGATAAATTCGAACCATTACAGATTGTTTGTGTTGGGAAAAAATATTATTCACCCTGTAAAAAATGAGCCGTTTCAGAATTATTGGGATGGTGAATATCTTTATCAATTTTATAAGGATGTTAATTCAAAGACAGGTTTTGATGCAGTATTTTATTCAAGAGAAATTAAATTTTCAGGAAATAAACTTTGGTTAATCAAAACTGATAATTCAATTAAAGAAATTACTGCAAATCAATTTATCAAATTAGAACCTCAGAAAAATTATGATTATTGGATAACAGAAATATACAGCAAATACATAAAGAAAAAGCCATAGGAAATAAATCCTATGGCTTCAAAGTTTTTATAAAATTCTACTAATGTTTTAACGAATTAACTTCGTCAACGTAAACTGTTTCCTTTTTCTTGAATAATGCAATAATAATTGCAAGTCCAACTGCACTTTCAGCAGCAGCTACAGCCATAACGAAAAATACGAAAATCTGACCAGCAGGATCAGCAAGATATCTGGAAAATGCTACAAAAGATAAATTAACTGAATTTAACATAATTTCAATCGACATGAAGATAATAATTGCGTTCCTGCGTAAAACTACACCCAAAGCGCCGATTGTAAATAATATACCTGATAAAATAATATAAAATTCTAATGGAATTGAATTCATTTTTTCCTCTTTGATTAATCAACTAATTTCTTTTTTGCCATTACAATAGCTCCGATAATTGCTGTCAGCAAGAGAATACCTACTAATTCAAATGCTACAAGATGATTCGTATAAAGAATTTGTCCTAAATTTTGAGGTGAAAACATTGAGGACACATCCGAAACTTTTGGTTGAGTTGGATTTGCTGCCGAAATTGTACTGGCAATTATAATCATTAATATTGCTGATAATAAAATCCCGAATGATTGTCTGGATTGGATTCTCAGCTTTACTTTGTCTTCATGACTTAAATTAAGCAACATTAGTACAAAGATTACTAAGACCATAATTGCGCCTGCATATACAAGAATTTGGAGTACTGCAATAAATTGTGATTGCAAAGTTAGGTAAATACCTGCCAATGCAAAGAAATGTACTATCAAGGCCATTGCCGAATATATAGGGTGCCTGTTGGCGATGGTAACAATTGCACTGCTAATTGCGAGTATTCCAAGTATCAAATAAGTTATTAATTCAATATTCACGATTATTTTTGATTTTAATTAATTAGCAAAATTAAACAAAAAAAATGTATTATCTCAAATTTTTGCCATTGAATATTCAAAAAAAAATGATAATTTCAAAAATATTTTATTTACAAAGTTGTTTATCAATATTATTTAATAAATAAATAGGATATTCAATGAAAAAAATCTTTGCATTATTGCTAACAGTTACTTTTGTTATTGCTTTGACCTCTTGTTCCGATGACTCGACTAATCCGTCCAATCCAAATTATTTTCCACTTCAAGCTGGTAATTATTGGGTTTATGACTACTATACATTAGATTCTAACAATACACGGGAGCCATCTTCTCATCTTACTGATTCGGCCTATATCAGCGGTACTCTGTCGGAATCAGTTTTAAATTTAGGCACAGTAACTACTTTTTCAACTACTCATGCTTATTCGGATAATTCCAGTGGTGTTTTCAAAAATTATGCAACTTCGGATGCAGTTTACCAATTTATGGATAAACTTCCCGGAATGGGTACTGATTTATTCGGGATGAATCTTTCCGAAGTTATTTCAGTTGATTGGGTGAAATATATTGACCTTAAGAATTCATCATGGGTGATTGCTCCTGCCGATACTATTGAAATACCGGAAATTTCACTTTCGGGTGCAAGATTATCCTTGAAAATTATTTTCAATATTACCGGTTCAAAAGGTTCCTCCAAATCATTCACTATCGACTCTAAATCAGTTTCTGCACAGGATTATGTATTATCAATCAATATTTCCGGTGAAGCAAAATCATTAGATTTTCCAATTTTGCCTGCAATTCCTATTGCTTCATTTAGTGTACCGACACATTATTATTTAGCTGATGGTATTGGTCTTGTTTCGACAAAAACTGAAAGTACCAAAGTAAAAATTTCGACTTATTTCGAGCAAACAATGCCTGGAAGCGAAAGAATTTTAGTAAGATATAATGTTCAAAATTAAAATATAAACTTTCGTGTAATTTATTAGAAAAGGGGCGTCAGCCCCTTTTTCTTATCTCTCAATTATCACATTCTTCACTTCTGCAGGAAGTAGTGTTTGGTTGTTTCCATTAAATTAATGAATTATCGGGTGATTAATTCACTAATTTGGTAGAAAATTGTATCATATCCATCATGATAATAATTAATTCCAAGTGCTTCATCTAATCTTGCCCCTTGACTCCCCCAATTATAGCCGAGTACGTATGGGCGTGCACTTCGGTATATTAGTGTGTCGTATCTACCAACAGTAGAGGAAAAATAACTGAATTTTGGAGGATTAATCACATCTTGTGCATTAATTATTATTAAATTGCAAAATGCAATGATAATTAAAATAATTATTTTCTTCATAACTACCTCATTATGATTACACTATATGTAATTTTGAATTCTTGACCTGAAATTTTTAAGAAATATTTCCCATTTGGTAGTTCATTTACATTGAAGGTTTTTGAAATTAAACCTGCTTGAGTATTTTCAACGAGTAAAATTTTAATTAACTGTCCTGCTTCATTGAAAATACTATAGTTTAATGTATTTGCGGTTTTAAGTTCAAATATTAAATTTATTGTATTATCAGTTGGATTAGGATAAATTATTTTTTCCGGTTTAGAAGGTTCTTTCACAGAAACACCATCAAAATGTGATAAAAGTAACATTATCCAACTTCCAGTTGAAAATACAATATTATCTCCCTTATGACTAACAGAAATAACATTATATGAACCTTTGGGATATTCGTAGTGCATTTTTTTCTGAATTATATCCCAAATTTGCAAGCCAAATTCTGCATTATTACTAGCTGTCACCAAATACTTATCATCAGGAGAAAATTCGTAACCGGTCAAACTTGAGGGATTTACAGGTATTTGCCAAAGTAATTTCTTTGTGTTAAAATCGTAAATTTCAATGCCCTTGTCCTGATAAACTTTTTTTGCCATATATTTGCAAGTATTTGATATCCTAAATGTAGTTGCATTTTCAAAGTAATTAACGCTGTCCAAAGTTATAATATCATAAACTCCAAAATAACCAATATGAATTGGATTTTTAGGGTCATTAGGATTATAATAACTTTTAGCAAATTGACCTATAAATCTTTGATTACTGCAATCAAATTTTATCATTCCTATTCCGATTGTACTTAAGTTTGTTTCATTTGGCCAGATTTTTGTTTTTAAGATTCTCTTTGTTTGCAAATCCCAAGACCTAATACCGTTTGTAATAGTGCCAACGACAAATCTCTCATCTTTTGAAATATCGATATTTCCTATTTTCACACCGTCATATTCCAGGGAATCAATAACTTTGAAAGTTTTGGTATCATATATTTCAATAACATTATTTTCAGTATTTACTCTTAGAAAATTCAAATCATTGTTGTAGAAATATACTGCGTTTAGACTTCCTACTCTACCTAATTCATTTCCGTTTTTCGCATCAAAGAATACACCTCCACCAACAATTAATGAATCAGTGTTTGAGAATTTTAAATTCCAAAGATTGGCTTGATTGGTTTCTTTAGTCCAGACTGTGTCCTTCCACCATTGTGAGTATGCATTTTGCCCTTGGCAAAGCAAAGAAAACAAGAAAATAGCGAGCCAGAGCCCGTGTCGCCATTTGAAAGTTTTTGCTTTCATATTAATTCCTCCTTTTAGACGTAGCATGCTACGTCTCTACGTTTCAGACGCAAAGCATTGCGTCTCTACGTTGTTTATTTTTCGCAAAATTGCGAGAGAATTTATTTCATAATTTTTCTATTATGTGGATTTTATCAATTATATAAACAATAAAATTAAGCAAAAATTACAAAATATATAAAAATAATTTAATTTAATCATTATTTTTAAGGATTTAATTACTAGATTTGAAGTTTAAAGTGAAACAAAAAGGGGCATTCGCCCCTTTTTATTACATGTTAAAAACTGTTCGAAAATCTCTAATCAAAATTATAAAAAGTAGATTCAGGTTTATCCAAATCATAAAATAGGGAAGTGATTTCATCAACGGATTTAACGCCGATATTCCCTTTACCATGGATTCTAACAGAAACAGAATTGCTATCAACTTCTTTTTGTCCAATAATCAAAGAGATAGGAACTTTTTGTTGTTCAGATTCAGCAATTTTCCTGTTAATTTTTTCACTTCTGGCATCAACTTCTGTTCTGAAACCCTTAGCTTTAAAATCTTTCGATAATTTATCGGCAAATTCAATTTGTGCATCTGAAATAGGTAATATCATTGCTTGAGTTGGTGCTAACCAGAATGGGAAATTACCTGCAAAATGCTCAATCAAAATTGACATGAATCTTTCCATTGAACCAAAAGGTGCTCTATGAATAATCACAGGACGATGTTTCTGGTTATCTGAACCAGTATATTCCAAACCAAATCTTTCGGGCATAACGTAATCGACCTGCACTGTACCTAATTGCCATTTTCTTCCAATTGCATCACGTACGATAAAGTCAATCTTAGGTCCATAGAATGATGCTTCGCCCAATCCGATGTGATATTTTAGTTCCATTTCATCAGCAACTTCTTTTAGTTCTCTTTCGGACTGTTCCCACATTTCATCAGTTCCGGCATATTTATCCGGCTTATCATCTCTGAATGAAAGGCGAGTAGTCACTTCCATCCCAAATGTTGTGAACACTAATTGAGTGAGTTCCACGGCATTTCTTATTTCATCTTTTAATTGGTCATGAGTACAGTAAATATGTGCATCATCCTGAGTAAAACCTCTCACACGAGTAAGACCGTTGAGTTCACCGGATTGTTCATAACGATAAACAGTACCAAATTCAGCTAAACGCAATGGTAAATCACGGTAGGAGCGAGGCTTTGAACTGTAAATTTGATGGTGATGAGGGCAATTCATTGGTTTGAGCAAATATTCTTCATCTTCAACTTTGATTGGAGCAAATTGTGAATCAGAATAATATGGATAATGACCTGATGTTTTGTATAAATTTAAGTTACCAATATGCGGAGTAATTACTTCCACATATCCACGTTTTACTAATTCATCTTTAATGAAGCTTTCCAGCTTTCTTCTTATGAAAGCACCTTTTGGAAGCCAAACCGGCAAACCTGCACCAACATTTGGTGTAATCATGAAAAGTTCCAGTTCTTTGCCCAATTTCCTATGGTCACGCTTTTCGGCTTCTTCTTTCATAATCAAGTAATCATCGAGCATTTGCTTTTTAGGGAAAGTAACTCCATAAATACGAGTAAGCATTTGTCTTTCGGAATCGCCTTTCCAATAGGCTGCAGAAATATTGAGCAACTTAATAGCTTTAATTACTGAAGTAGAGGGAACGTGAGTTCCACGGCATAAATCAGTGAAAGTACCTTGTTTATAAAGAGTAATTTCATCATCTTTCAGCCCTTCCAATAATTCAATTTTATAAGGATCACCATCTTCTTTAAAGAATTCAACTGCATCCTTCCAATCAATTTCAACACGTTGGAAAGTATTTCCTTGCTGAGCCAATTCAAGCATCTTCGCTTCAATTCTTGGCAAATCTTCATTTGTTAGTTTTACTCCTTCAGGAAGATCCATATCATAATAAAAACCATTTTCAATTGCAGGACCTACGCCAAATTTTGTGCCCGGATAAAGTAATTCTACAGCTTCTGCCATTAAGTGTGCAGAAGAATGCCAAAAAATCTCTTTACCTGCTTCTTCTTCAAAAGTAACAATTCGTATTTTAGCATCATTTTTAATTGGACGAGAAAGGTCGTATCTAACCTCATCTACGAAAATTCCAAGAGCTTCTTTTGCTAATCTGTTAGAAATTGATTTTGCAATCTCAAAACCTGTTGAATTTTGAGCGAATTCTCTTTGAGAACCGTCTGGGAATGTTAATATCATACTTTTATTTTGTATTTAGTTTAAGTTATTTTCTATTTTGTATTTAGTTTAAGTTATTTTCAAATTAATGTAATTTCAAAATTAAATAATTATAATGAAATTTCCTACAATAAAAGACGAAATGCATTTTGTATAATTGATTTAAGTTAGAACTTGTTGAATAATTTAGGATTTATACTTATACTGAAACTTCAGGAAATTAGAAATAATTAAGTAAGATTTGCGTTTTTATAACCTGAAAATTTAACGAGTTAAATGAAATTAATAATTTATTTTATCATTGCTTTACAAATACCATTTAGTTTATTTGCCCAACACAATAAGAATTTAATAAAAGTTGATGTGAATAAGAATCAAAAGCATAGGATGAATTTTTCCAGTAAAACCTTTGATTTCGAAGAAGCATTGAAGGTTCCTGAGAAAATAACTTATATGAATTTGAAAAACAGGAATTTGGACTATGTGGATAGAAGAATTGGTGAATTCCAAAACCTTGAAGTGCTTGATTTAAGTAATAATAATTTGAAATCGCTTCCAGATGAAATTTATCTGTTAAAAAAACTTAAAACAATTAAATTAAATAAAAATAAATTTATTGAATTTCCTGCCAGACTTTTTGCATTTGAAACACTTGAAAATTTAGATGTCTCAAATAATTCTCTTAAGAATCCTATACTGAACTTTACTTCTAAAACAAATTTAAAGGAACTTTCACTCAGCGGGAATGCAATTGATACTTTGATTATTCAAGGAAAAAATAATTCTTTAATGGAATTGGATTTATCTTATTGTTTAATTAAAAATATACCTTCATCAATTTCTAATTTATCGAAATTAAAAAAACTGAACTTCGAAAAAAATAATATTTCAAATTTTTCAGGTGTACTTTCATCAATGGATAATTTGGAATATGTAAATCTATCCAATAATAATCTGACTTTCTTCCCTGAAGATTTATTAAATAATAAGTCTATTTCCAACTTAGATTTATCGAAAAATTCAATCACTCATATAAATTTGTCAGGTAAAATAAAAACTAATCTCACTTTTTTAGATTTATCACATAATAATCTACAAAAATTTATTTCTTCTAATGAATTTGCAAAATTAAAAA
Organism: Ignavibacteria bacterium GWF2_33_9; assembly: GCA_001804565.1. Classification (GTDB taxonomy): domain Bacteria; phylum Bacteroidota; class Ignavibacteria; order Kapaibacteriales; family UBA2268; genus GWF2-33-9. Next base: position 32,332 of record MHAC01000027.1, read on the forward strand.
CATTGTTATTATCAAATCAAAATTCGGATATTTTCAGTGTTGATTTATCAAATTTTAATTACCTGAAAAATTTAAATTTGAGTTATAATAAATTAGGTGAAGTCAAAAATATTGAAAAATTAGATTTGGAATCACTAGAGATGTCCAGAACAGGACTTACCGGCTTTCCTCCATATCTGGAAAAGTTCTCCAATTTAATAAATGTAAACTTTTCCGACAATTCAATCACGTCTATTCCGGATTTTATTGGTAATCTGAAAAGTCTGAAAAAATTAATTATAAACAAAAATAAAATAACCTCAATTAGTGATAAAATTGGCAATTTATCTAACCTTCTTGTATTAAACCTTGAATCAAATGAACTCACTTATTTGCCTGCTACAGTTGTTAATTGCAAACAATTAAGAGTACTGGTCTTACGCAATAATTCATTCTCGGACTCTGAAAAAGAAAAAATCATAAATCAATTAAATAGGATTAGAATTTCCTTCTAAATAATTATCCAAAGATTTTACTGAAAATATCATTCAAATTTGTTACAAATTCATAACGGGTATGAGTTTTTTTCTTGAATTTTCCTTTTGATACTTCCGGTAAAATAATATTTGTAAAGCCTAATTTTATTGCTTCGTTTATTCTTTGTTCGATAAATGGAACATTTCGGACCTCTCCAGTTAGACCAATTTCTCCAATAATGACAGTTTTGTCGGGAATGGAAATTTCGGAATTTGAAGAAATTAAAGCGCAGGCAATTGCTAAATCGAGCGAAGTGTCATCAATTCTGAATCCACCTGCGATATTCACGAACACATCCTTATTGCTAAAGCTTATTCCTATCCGTTTTTCCAAAACAGCGAGTATCAATTGCAGCCTTTTGATGTCGAAGCCATTTGTAGTGCGCTGAGGGTAAGAAAATCCTGTTGAGGTTACCAAAGCTTGAGATTCAATAATAATTGGTCTGGAGCCTTCTATTACTGCGGAAATAGCAACTCCGGGTGTATTGGTCACTTCTGCGAGAAATAATTCAGATGGATTACTCACTTCACGCAAACCGGAATCTACCATTTCAAAAATTCCAATTTCATTTGTTGAGCCAAATCTATTTTTGAGTGTACGGAGTATTCGATAACTATAATTTTTTTCTCCTTCGAATTGCAAAACGACGTCCACCATATGTTCCAACACTTTTGGTCCTGCTATAAATCCTTCCTTTGTAACATGACCAATAAGAAAAACTGACGTATTGGTTCTTTTGGCAAATTCTGTCAATTTAATGGCACATTCTCTAATTTGGGTCAAACTGCCGGGAATTCCGTCAATATCTGATGAATATACTGACTGAATGGAATCAATTATTGCGAAATCGTAGTTATTGTTTTCGAGTGTTGCAAGTATTGTTTCAAGATTGGTTTCGGGAAGTATTTGCAAATCTTCTTGATTTTGGAATACCCGTTTAAATCTCAATGCAATTTGCTGTTTGCTTTCCTCACCTGAAACATAGAGGCAATCACCTGGTTTAGTTTTGCCGCTCACTTGAAGCAATAATGTAGATTTACCGATTCCCGGGTCACCTCCAATTAGTACAACAGAGCCGGGAACTAATCCACCGCCTAAAACTCTATCGAATTCATTTATACCAATAGTTATTCTTTGAGTAGTTAAATTTTTAACCTCAGAAATTAATATGGGTGTTTCTGCTTTTGCTCTGCTTGATTTTTTAGTTGAAGACTTGGTTTCTTCCTCTAAAAATGAATTCCATGACTCACAAGAAGGGCATCGTCCTTGCCATCGTGCTGAGCGATAACCACAATTACCGCAAACGTAAAATATCTTACTTTTCATACTCTACCTCGTTACAATGAATTTGCTGGAATATTCTTTTCCGCTCGAAACTATTTTGATTAAGTAGTTACCTGAAGGCAAGACAAGAGGAATGGATACTTCGTTGTTTACTGGAGTTATTTCTGACATTGTAAATAATTTTTTTCCAAGTATATCAATAACAAATAATTCATCAATAAATTCAATATTCTCTAACTTTATGTTGATTGAATTATTATAATAACTAATTTGGTTGAAACCATTTGCGCTTGCAGGTTTATTTACTGAAATAATCGAATCCCATCGGTTCGAAAGTAATACCATTTTGCTGCCTAAGCTTGGTTCGTATCCTATTGTAAAAATTTGTTTTTCTTTATTAATTCTAAAGAATGAACCAAACTTATGAAATTGATACAGCGTATCGAAAGAATCAAGAGAAATTACATTAGACTGCTTATCTTTTGAATTTGTAAAAGAATAAACTAAAATAGTTTGGTTATCAAGAGAAAAAGTAAATGCACTTGTATTTTCGTATCTTTTTAAAAGGAATTCTGAATTCTTTTCTAAAATATTTAAGGTTCTATTATCACCAATACAACCTATGAACAAATTATCATTTGATATTTGAATATCTTGAAAACCACCTACCTTGACTTCCCCAAAATCCTTGATTTTCGTTAGTGTTTCTGCATCCCAAAGCTCCATGGTGTGAATAAAATCACCTGG
>MHAC01000027.1:34989-35443 GCA_001804565.1 Ignavibacteria bacterium GWF2_33_9
TAACGTACATTAAATTGTGTGGAGAACCATATTCATTCTGGTATGTGTTGAATACTATTCTATTGTTGTCTGGATAAATCCCAATATTTTCGTACACATCGAAGATTTCTGTTTTGGAAATTATCTTCGTAACAATACCGGTATTGTAATCCCAGATTAAAATACCTTTTTGACCCATCGCACCCCCAGTTACAATTTTTTGACCATCAGATGTAATATTAATTGTTTTAATGGCATCGTTTGCATCTGCTGGATATCCACCTTCAAACACCCTTATCGTATGTCCGTCTTTTGGGTCAATTTCCCAAATTTCGTGGTTAACTGCGGCAATGATATTCCCATTAATCGGATGAAATTTTGCATCATTAACAAAGCGTGGGTAGATACTCCTTTCCCAGAGTAAGTCCCCATCACCATTTGGTATTTCTTGAGCGTGAGCCAAATTGAACAATCC
>MHAC01000028.1 GCA_001804565.1 Ignavibacteria bacterium GWF2_33_9
CCTATAAATTATGGTATTTATTGCAATTTTATTTAGAACTCAGGTATCGCTTAACGTAAGCCAAATTATTTTAGACTTGGACTCAAATTGTATTTTCTCTCTTATATATTATAATGCAAATTGTTGAGAAAAATCATCTGAAGTAAAGAAACTTACACTTTTAGATTTGCCAAATCATTCAATTTTGATGTTGGAAGAAAATCATAAACTTTAAACCTCACCGCATCCCCAGAAAATTCCTCTGAATATTTCTAATCTCTTCCGTTGATAAAGTCGTTTTCTTCTCCTACATTGTTTTATTCTACATAGGAGTTACTAAGTTTTAAATAGGGGAGTTTTTTGGGTTGATGTCATTTTAAATAAGTGCTTTTTACAGGCACTTATTTTTAGTTTTATTAAAGTAAAAATTGAGTCCAATAGACCCACGGCGTCACTAAAATTTATGTAAAGAGACAGTTGGTCTGAGACAGAATATCAGCTAGTCTGAGTTAAAATATCATTATATCAAATTTCCAAACGGATTTTTTCCAATTTCAGGAAGTAATTTGATTCTTCCATTTACTCTTGAATACACATATAATCCTAATTTTGGTTTATCAATCAAGTCATTACCAATTATTAATGATATACATTCAGGGCAATTAATTTTAAAGTTATTACAAACACCAAAGAGGGTTTTATCATCTTTCCCACTTGGGATCGGCTCCCCATAAGGGTGACTATGCCATTCTCCAATATAATGAATAGTGCCTTCTGTATCATTGTATAATTTTTTATAATACTCTTTTAACCCACTTGCCCCTCTTTTAAAGAAAAATCTCGTAAAGACAGAATCTTTTGGAATAGGTGAGACACCCTTTATTATTGCTGTAAATCCATCTTGCTTGTAGCTTCCAAGCAGCGATGACCCAATTTCATTTGGGTTATTACCTTGAGCAAGACTTATAATATAATCAACACAATTTTGTTCGATTATAACGTTATATTTTCTGCATTTAGATTTCCAATCCAAATAAATCAAATTAGTTTATCTCCTTTTTCCAAATAGTAAATGGTGAATTTATTACAGATTCTTCTAAATCTTTTCTATGTATTATAACTCCCCAAGACAGGTTGTTTATTACAGATGGTAATAATCCAACAAAAATACTTACTAATGATTGGATATTATTATATAAGGCAGGGAAAGTCGGATGATAGCAACCCGCATTTTGTATTAAAAGTTGCTTATTAATTTTTTCCAAATAATCTTCCGAATTAAAAGGTGTTTCATTATTTTTAACTTTATTCCAAATTTTATGTTTAACAACATTACAATATGTTACCGGTGACGAAATTGCTGCAGTAAAATAACTTGCCTTTGAATTAAATGATAAAGAACATAATATTTTATTATTTTGTTTGCAAAAATTACTTAACCATATTAAACCATCTCTATCTGAAGTACAGTCTATTACTAAATCAGAATTTATAAGATCGGTCAAAAATGATTCATCTTGAGTTGGTATATTTTCTATATGAGTTTTAATATCGCATACGGGATTTACTAAAGAAAGTTTTTTGCATAATTCCTCAGCTTTTCCTTTTTCTAAACTATCTCCTGCCAAAATATGGCGACAAAAATTACCAAATTCAATTATTTCCTTATCACACAAGGTTATATCTTTAACTCCTCCTCTAACAAGCAAATCAGCTAAAGATGATCCTAAAGAACCACAACCGATGAGAAAAATTTTTTTATTCTGAAAATCGTTGGAAAATGAGCTTCTTGAAAAAATTCTTTCAGAACAACAATTTTCTTCTTTAATCCATTCAATCTCATCATCTAGATCAAAAACTGGTAAAAATTCCTGTGAAAGTTTATAAAACCTTCTGTTTTTTTTACTATTTAAATTTAAGCTATTTTGATATTTTTTAATTTCGCTTTTAATTTTAAATTTAAATGCTACCCAATATATTTGATTGTTAGGAGCTCCAACTTTTTCTGGAATAGGAAAACCAATTAAAACAAGAGGTTCATATCCTAAAAATCTAATATTATTAAGTATATTCTGAATTAAAATTGCTGCATCAAAACCATTCTTCTGAGCTACTTCAAAAAATTCCTTAAATGTTTTTGGCGGTCTATACCTAAAAAATCTAATATCATTAAAAATAATCCAAGTACCTTTAAAGGCTTCTTTATTCTTGTTTTTAAAATGTTTATTCCAAAAATAGCTTAATAAATTATTTCTATTTCTCCAAAAATTTACTGGAAAAATTAAACCTTGGCTATTTTTAAAAAAAGAGAAAGAGCCCATTTTATTAATTTCATTTTTCCAAATATCAAAGTTACTAGTTTTTTCTTGAAATAAAAGTAATGTTTCTCTTAAGTATTTTCTATTCAAATAAGGAATTTCATATACATCGTTGGGTTTTAAAAGATTATTATTGGATGCATCACTAAACCATCTTATTGCCCATTCTATATAATTAATTAACCTATCTTCATTTACAGATGCATATTCTTGGGGAAATAAACACAATTCACCATTATTTGTGTTTTGATGAGGAAAACCAATTAAATTTTCATCTTCTACTTTTATACTTATAGAGCCCAAAGGATATTCGCTTGGTATTTCTACTATTAGTTCAACTTCCTTAGGAATATTAGCTGAATTTGGATATGGAACTTGAATTACACAATTAAAAGATGCCCCTCCATCCTTTGTTTGAAATAATTTTTTTGTTATTTTTACTAAATCAAAAGCTAAAAGTTTTTCATAAGAAAAAATTATTGACTCAGTATTTGGAAACAATTTAAGCATATTCCTCTGGTCGAGTATTGCCAATAATACTTATATTTTTAAAGGGTCCCTCTTCTTCTTCTATAAATTTAAAAATATCAGTTTCCGAAGGAAATTCCTTTCCAAGCAATTGATTCCAATATGCAGCAGATTTTTCAGAATCTGCTGAGTAATATGCAATATTACTTAAATTATTATAATCATCTTCAACTTTTTCATAAAAAAGTTTAAAATCATCAAATTCAACTCTTTTCAGCACATTATGATCTTTAACTCCGTGATCCAATAATTTTGGAACTCTGTTCCATCTTATATCTTCTTCAAATTTTTCAATAATATTTCTGAAAGTTTCGTTTATTCCTTTAGCTACACTATCAATGCCATCTGGACAACAATATCCAATAATATGTTCTAGGGGATATCCTTTTGGATATTTAGGTAAATATCCACTTTGATTATTATTTATTTGCCACCATTTTAATGATTTAACTACATTAATATAATGAAAATTGCAACAAGCATTTTTACGTTGAGCCCATTGTATCTGTGCTAAAGGGTTTGTTTCAATCCATTTTTTTGCATCCTTGTCTGGAATTAAAAGCGGTTCAGGCTTCCAATCATAGACATTACTGATGCTGTTAGAAAATTCATAATTATTTCTTGCTGATTCTAATGTAAAATCGCTGAATATAAAGGAATCAGCTTTAAATAACATTTCATTTATTTGGCTTGGTTTTGTTGTTATAACAAGATCTAAGTCCACGTAACTAAGTTCGATTCCGTAAGAACGACTATTTAAAGAATATTTTCCAGCATAATACTTTTCTAAAAAAGGTTTAAATGAGGCTAATGCCTTATCAGGAGTGGTGGTATGCTCATCTATATTTGTCACAACCACAACATCAACGTCAGCTCTTTTATCTCCATTAGGCTTTACTGCAGTACCTCGCCTATAACTTCCCTGTAAAAAAGTATTTAATATTTTAATATCATCAGGAAATTCTGTAAATGCTGCGAGTCGTTCTCTAAGTGTAGAGTGTCCCCGTGCCAGATCATCTTTTTGTGATTGAGTTAGCCTGATATTTTTTAAAAATTCTTCGAATGCCTTTTTCAATTCCATATTATTCTCCTCTCCTGACATTAATTGATTGCATATATTCACCTTTTTGTTGATTATATTCGTACAAATACAATTCAATTGCTTTTAGTTGTAATTTTTTTCCTATAACATATGCTAAGGCTGAAGGTCCGGCATAAAAAAGATGAATTTTAAGATTACTTGATAAACACCTTCTTGAAATCTCTTCAGCTAACTCATTAGCCATACTCCATGCTTGTTTATTATCAGCAATAGTAACGGAATTACAGCCATTTTTGCATGCAAAAGAAAAACAAGCTTTATTTTGTAAAAATACATTCTTTTGTAAAAATTCAAATGATGATTGGTTTATATTATGTGTTACAGAACATAATATAACTATTTCTTCAAAATTATCGGTATTTTGATCGTTTAAAATATTAATATCCCAATGGTCATCTGTATAATTTTGGGAATCTGGCCAAGGCGTTAAATCACTCAGTGTTGGAATAACATTTACACCAGCTTGCTGGTCTTTAACTAGATAACCTAAATATAAAGAAATAGATAATCTTGTCTGCAATAAAAGATGTATTTCTTTATCAGAGCCATAAATTTTTAAAATAAATGATTTGAGCTTATTTTTGATTTCAGTCCAATCTACTGAATCTAAATTAATAAAAGAAGTTGATAGATCCAAGTGATGAGAACTTGCTTTTAAATACTTAGTTGCAATTGTTTCATATGATTGAATAAAAAAGACTTCTTTTTCTTGTTCTTCTTTTATTAATAACCCCTCATTTTCTAAATGTATTAACATGCTTTCTTTTGAATATATCGTATAGTTTTGTCTTAAAAGCTTCCAAGGCAATGATTCATATTCATTTGTACTTATGGAGTAGTTTATAGGTTTTAATTTTGCAGAATATAACAAAGGATTTAAAATATTTTTTAAGACTTGCATGTTTAAATATTCAAATCTTAAAGTAATTAAAAATTCATTTAATAATTGAATGTCTGATATTTTTAAGAGCTGCATCAATTTTTGCTTGTATTCAATTATAGTTTTCTTTGTGCTTACGAAAAAATCCTGCTTAAATCCTCCATTTGTCTTGATATATGAAAATAACAGGTCATCAGATGCCCAGACCCAAGAAGAAACAATAATCAAACGAAAATTTTTATTACTTATTTTTAATTTTTTATATTCAGAAAATAATCTTTCAATCAATGATTCATTATTTCTAACAAAATTAGGATTAATTAAATTATCACTAGAAAATGCGTCACTTTGACTCATATGATATTTAAGCTGGAAAAAATCTATATCAATTTGTTGTCCCGTTTCTTCATCTCTATAATTATCTTTATATTTAACAATAACATCGTCTACTACCTTTACATCATCTGATTCGAATTTAACTATTGATATATGGTCAGAAATAAGCATATCAATAGCCTTTGTCCAAAAGAACAAAGCTTGGTAATTATATCCTAATTGTGGTGCTAAAGGGCTTTTTACCATATTATTCTCATCTTAATCCAGATAATAAAACAATTATACACAAAAAATTTGTACTTTTTATATTTTTTTTAGACAAATTACTGGATATTTATTCCATAAGAGTCTTTATATGTTTATGTTCTTGGTCTCACTCTTTCGCTAATCATCAGATCATTTGTAGACCATCCAATATTCCTGCTTGCTACAATAAAATCGTTAAATACAGGTGCTGTATGTTCAGAGTCAGCAAGTGTAATGATCAATGTTGCATTTTGAGGTTCATCTAATTTATGTAAACTTCGGTCAAAAACTGATACTTTTAATCTCCAGTTATTGCCTTTAACTCCATTAGGTATTGAACGCCGATAAACCTTTACTGGTGACCATTTGTATCCATGTTCAATCATTTTTATTTCATACATTTCTGATTTTTCAAGTTTTTCTAAAGGAATTAATTTTTTATGTTTTGGTTTTCCATCTTTTCCA
>MHAC01000029.1:0-13070 GCA_001804565.1 Ignavibacteria bacterium GWF2_33_9
ATCCTGTCCTTCTGAACGAAGTGAAGAATCCATGTATTTTCATACTTCCTATTCCTCACTCCGGCTTCTTAAGAACACCCCCTAACCCCCTCTTTTCAAGAGGGGGAATAAGAGGCAATTATTTTATAAGAACAAATAAGGCAATTATGGTTTATTACCAATTTCAATTATACCATGGTTAACGATTGTACCTTTGTTTTCAATCTTTGAAGGATTAAATACAGGTTCAAATCCAACACCACCCATAATATTAGTGACCCAAAGACCGGAAATATGATTAGTTGGTGGTGCCGTATTATCTTTATCATCCCAATCTCCTGTATATCCAAATAATGAATTGTTATATAAACCGGAAACAATTGCTGTTGTACCTTGGGTTAAACCTTCGCCAGCAGTTTTTAGAACGTAACCCGCACCGTTATCTTCATTACCTATAATCAAAGCATAATTATCTACGTTATCAATTGTAATACTATGGGCAATTTGATTGACTAGGTTCTGACCATTCCATCCATTACCATTTAGGTATTCAGTTGCTTCAGGAGTAACATTCCCAGATGCTCCAGTACCATAAGCAGGACCAGCAATACCAGCGTAAACTACTGCACGAATTATTGTATTATCAATAGAAGAAGGAACTATACCATCAATCCAAGTATTTGGATTTGTCCATCGTCCATTATTAACTGCAATGAATTGGTATGGTTTTGCAGTTAATACGATATTTGAACCATCTGATACCTCAAAAGTATTTCCTCCGCTTGCAACATCATTCAACAAAATACCCAGAGAACCATTGCCAATTAGATTTACCCAATGAGTTGTACTTGCGAAAGCACCACTATTTGTTGCAGGTCCAGTTCCACCAGCTATATTTTGTAATGGTTGAACTGCATTAAAACCTTCTCCAAATCTTAATAGAGTTTCATTTGAACTTAAAAATGTTCCATCTATATCTGTATCTGGGTCAAAACCAACCTTTAAAAGTGTTAATATACCGGTATTTCCACCATAGTTCATATATATATTTCTTTTAACATCTTGAGTTGCATCATATGTTGCATACATATGAGGAGCAATACCACTGTAAACATTCAATCCAAAAGTATTGGCACCTGGACTTGTTCCAAATTTAACTTGAGTTTCGTAATTGTTTAAAGTATAAGTATCTGTAGTATTAATTGTTCCGTATAATACCATATTTCCTTGAACATAAGGAATATCTGCTGCAGGGAAAGTGACTTTATTACCTCCAGTCGCATCAGTGTAAAATGATCTATTTGTAACATTTACTTGAGCAGCAGTAGAAATTTGAACATTTCCTCCAGAAATATCTACCGTCCCTCTTGAATAAATATCAGCCGCTGTTCCAGCAATCAATCCTTCCAGTGTTTTCGTTCCTGCACCAGAGAAGATTAATTTTGCATAAGGATTAGTGGCACCTGTATTAACTGTAGCAACAACATTCTGTCCATCAGTCGCACCTCCATATTCTACTGTGGAAAGATCAGAGAATGTCATATTAGCATGATTTGATTCGAGATTTTCAAATACGCCTAAATCAAGTAAATATGAAGTATTAAGCATTTCAAATCTCTTCAATGCATCGGTACCGTTTAAACTTAATTTACCATCAACTAAAACTGTAAACGGACCTGTTGACTGTAAAGACAAGAAACCACCTGTGACTTCGAATATTGTAGGAGTTGTTCCAGCACCTAAATCAAAAGTTCCTGTACTTAAGGTTGAAAACGAACCGTCTGTATTCGTAATATTTCCTTTCGCATAGGATATACCTTCCTCTACAGTGAAGTTAAAAGCATTTGCCATTGTTGCTGTTGCTTCTAATTCTAAATTCTGTTTCAAGAAAATATCACCTCCAGTGGTTTTCAAACTTGCTCCATCATATGAGAGCAAATTCAATATATCATATTGATTTGTTGATCCAGATGTTCCAGCTTCACTAAATAATGTTTGATCTGCATCGCCATCATAGTAAAATGTGCCGGAATATGTACGAGCTCCTGAAGTAGCATAGTATCCGTATGCTGTTGCACCTGTGTTATCCAGATTAGCATATCCAGAATAAGGTGTTAGATCAGTACCAGAACCACCTACATAAATTCCATCTGCAAGAGTTTTAATTCCTCCTGATGCGAATAAGTTCGTATAGTAAAGTACTTGCACTGCTTGAATAGCTGATGGTTCAGCCCAATCAACAATACCCTGAATTCTTGTTAATGCGGTTGCACCAATACCAATAATTGGTGCTGGAGTACTCGCATTGTTAATACGAAGCACAGCATTTGTATTTGCTTCGTATGTCCCTCCGGTATTATCGAATGTCTGAGCGTACAGACTACCTACACCGGAGAGGATTATTGCGATAATTATCGCAAGTTTAAAAAAGTTTTGGTTCTTTCTCATAGGAAAGCCTCTCAAATTTGGTTGAAAAAATTCATTTTTTAGTAAACTATTTTTGTGCAAAAATTTATTAATATTAAATTCTGTTTTCATTTTATTCCTTTTTTTAATTTCCTCTTTCACCTAAATCTATTACTCCATAATTTTTGATAATTGATTGATTCAAAATATTCCCCTTAATCCATAATGTATTATCAACAGGTATTACTTCAAGAACTGCAGGAATGAAATTACGCAGATTACCCCGAATAATCATTTGTTTTGAATTAAACTGATTAGTATATTTTATTCCGGCATTATTCAAATCCACATTACCCAAACCTAAATCCAGATCGAGATTAGCCGGCATTTCGTAAATATTTTGATTAAGAATACCATTGAACTCTGTATAGCTGTCCACGTCAATTAAGTAACTTGAATAATTGTTCACGGCAGTTAGCAAATTATTGGAACCTCCAATAATTACTCTGCCAAGTGAAGAATTAGTGAAATTACCAGTACCTGTGGAATTATTTGCGGTAAATGTTTGCAAATCGAGTGTACCCTGCGTAATTGTCAAATCAGTGGATATGTTCAAATTTTTGTCACTTGTAACTATATTATCCCCTACTAATCCTGTATTATTAATAATCAAGCGATATATACTTCCCGGAAGAGCATCCCCATAAACTTGATTTGCATTTCCATTATATTCGAAAATTCCATCACTGACCGGAAAAGTTCTCGTTCCCGTACTTTGAATATTACCCGTCAGAGCAGGCAATGCAGAAATCCCTTCAGGAGAAGTTATTTTCAACCACGAAAGATCACCCATGGTGAAATATTCTCCCTGAATAAGATGGAAATTCGTATTTAGGATACCTCTATTTGCAGGATTTGTGCCGAGCGAAGTTCCTCGATTTATTGCATCCACATCCAAAGATATTTCGTGAGGAATTAAGTTATACTCACCAATCTGAACAGAATCAGAAGCTGCATCAGGCCAAATTCCCGGTCCAAAGATAGGTCCATTATGAGTTGGACTTTCAGTCCAAGAGTTTGGATTAGACCATGCACCACTTGCTAAACTGAAGAAAATTCTCCTGAATGCAAAAGGATTTCCCAAAGTCCAATCACCTGTAAATTCCGCTGAATTGAAATTATTGAATGTTCCGAAATAGTTGTTAGTAATATCTATAGGAGGATCTGACCATTCATACCATAAGCCGGGACTACCTTCGTTTTGAGGTCTCCATCTGCCGAGCCGGTTATAATTGGATTCATTCCCGAATACATCACTATCCACATAATAGAATCTTCCAGCGGCACTGAAATTTCCGTCAACTGAATCAATCATCCAGAAGCGCTTCAGATATTCAGATGTTACGGCAGTTCTAACGTATGCGTGACCGCCCGGGAACGAAGTTGTCTCGCCCGGAGAAACTCTTACTCCGAGTTGACCTTCTGTTGTCAAAGATTGAACACTTAAACGCATCGGAGTATAATTATCAATACCGGATTCAAAAGAGCCAATAGGATAGAAATAATCGTTAACCGAATTCACATCTCGTATAAGCATACCACTTGTATGAGAAGTTCTTACAAATCTGTCAGGTGCATAATTCGTAATAGCACCAACTACAGGATTAGTAATTATTAAATTAGTTGTATCTCCTAAGATATACTTACTTGCTGAACTAAAGTTCAAGTTATTTTTTATCCAATGGTTTTTCATAGGTGGAATATATTCTGCCAAATCACGACCAACATAGACATCTCCACCTTTCAAATCCACATCATATGTATTTAATCCAACGTTATTTTTCATAATCACATTGTGGAAATTAGTGCTGTCAAAGGTTATTTTACCGGCTTGAGGTTCGAAGTTACCATCATTAATCTTAGAATCCAGTACAAAATCTCCTAATAATCTTAAGTATCTTCCACCCGAATTAAATGTCCCTTGCTCAATATATAATGAATCAACAATATTCACAGACAGAGCATCATAAATAAGAGTAACAGTTTTATCTATTCCTGTATTTGAATTATTTATAATAAGAGATTGGACGTACACAGGCAAACCATTTCCGGTGATTTGGTTCCCCGTCTGACTATTATAAATATAACGTGCAATACCAAAATCACGAACATTAGTTCTTACAGCACCTGTTAGACCCGAAGCACTTATTCCCTCAGAATTTTGCAAACCTAGGGTACAGCTGTCATTCAATGTGAAATCAGATCCCGAAACATAGTTCCCTGCACCGTTCATCTGCAATATTCCCGGTAAATTATTGTATTTTTCGATGATTACAGATTTAATTGCTGGATATAATCCCTCTTCCAAGGTAATAGTTTTTCCATTCCCGATACGAACAATATCCTGCGGCATATCCGGTATTCTTGTAGGAACAATCTGAACATTATAACTTGCTAATGACCAGGAATTGACATCCTCCCAGTCACCATCATTAAAGCTCCAGAATGTAGTTGAAACAGGATTCCCTACAATATAGTCTCCCCAGGCTAATTGATCCTTGGAACGCACTGAAGTAGATGTCCTTGCTTCAAAAATCGGACTAAACCAAGAATCGGTATCGAATGGGTCAAATCCATAACTATGTTCGTAGAAATTAGGATCTGAGCCACCAGGAATATCATCAGGGTTTAAGAAATACGTTGTGATAGAATATTTACCGGTTGTTCCAAGAGCAAATGATTCTACAGCCGATGGATATACAGCCCAATATACAGATAATGTCTTTGCTGGTATTAACTTTGAGTTTGCAACAAATGGATGCATAATATTAAATGGCGTAACATCAATATAGCCTGCTGTATTGTCAGAACCAGATACATCCAAAACAACAGGTCTGTAACTCTCTAGGGTATCCGCTCCAACAGTGAAGGTTAATGATTTAGTACCTACGGGAGCATATCGTGACATTGTGCCAAACACATGTCCTAAACCGGTTCTGAACACATCATACTGACCAATTGAATAATCACTAGGTCCAAGGATAACTTTATTCAAATAAGTTTGAGCATCAATAAAGCTTAAATTATCTGCTGTAAAATCAAGATATTCATTAACCTTGATAGATGAAACCTCTGAAGAACCATCACCAAGGATTAATGTTCCTGAAGGTTTATTCATCTCAAGATTAAAAATTTCAAAATAGTCAACTGTAGAATTGAAGTTATTAAAATATTGATCATTAGTACCTGTAATTGAAATTCTCCAAGGATCTGAATCTACGATCGATGGAGTAGCATTTAACAGCCCATAACTCAACAAATTACCCTGCAAATTTAAAATTTTTCCATTTATATTCAGGATTTGCTTAGGATCAATGAGAATATTATTTCTAACTGAATATGTTGGTGTAATAAGTGAAGTTGTATAAACTGATGGCGAAGCATCGTTGGCGACAAGATGAAGATTATAAATTTGTCTGCTTCCACCAATAGTAAATGTAGTTGGTGGTGAAGTGGTAAGGATTGAATCACCAATTTGTATTTCCCCTCCTGTTAAACCTGTTCCACCTGTTGCATTTATAGTCAAATTTGATACTGCATTTGTATTGCCATTTGCAAGAATAATTCTACCACCTGTCATAGAAATTGCTGAAGAATTATTGCTTAAATCAAATGAAGGTAAGGTTCCGGTATAGCCATATTTGGCTACTGTTATTTCACCATACTCATCTAATTTCAAATCCAAAGATTGACTTACATTCTGTGGAATAAATGCACCACCGACAACAAATTTACCACTGTCAAGACGGAAAATTGTTCCGGTTTCATAAATGTAATTCTCATCTGAATGATTACCTACATATATGTTACTCCCCTCAAGTTTTATCAACGAAGCAGGATAACTTCTCAGATGAGAATTTGTTTGGAAATCTCCATTATCAGCATCAAGACCACCAAATGTTTTAACTTCAACAGTATGCGTTTCCCCTGAAAGCAAAGTCCATTCAGTTGAATTGCTAATTAAAAGTCCATTATTAATTGTAAATTTCGGATTAGAAGTATGTGAACCAATTGAGAAATTCGGAGAATTAATAAATACCGTATCTTCCAATCCATCCTGTTTATTAAGAATTACTCCCGAAATATTCTGCCATAATCCGGTACCATTAATTTCAGAATTTGCATTTCCGATATACGAGAAATTCAGTGTGTGTGTAGCACCGTCACTGCTATTAATTCCTCCTTGAGAATTATTCAAAAGGATTTCGTAAATTCCTAAAGTATCTGTAATTGCACCACCCGGGACAACATCAATTTCTCCCAAATCATCATCAAGGAAAGCTACTCTCGTGCGGAGTTCTTTATTATTAATATTTATACCAAATATGAGTTTCCCAATAGGTGGGTCAATATCGTTCGATCCACCTATTCTAAGAGAATCTATTTGAACTTCACGCACATTGAAAGTGATATCGTGCCCATCAATATTCACTGTATCAGCAGAAAAAATCTGACCCGGGTAAAATGATGTAGGCGGACCTTGATGTTTTAGTACTTCATCTGTTGACCAGCAGTTCGGATCGCTCCAAGTACCTGATTGTCTCGAATAATATATAGTTCCAATATCATATAGCGTTGTATCGTAAACAGCCCAATCACCATTTATTCTTCTTGTATTTATTATTGTAATTGGTGAAGGTTGTGCTGATGGATTTGTTCCTACATCGAATCTCCAATAACCGTTTTCCAGGATTGCAGGAATAAACTTTACTGAATCTCCTTTCAAATCAACGGGATTATAATAAAAATTCAAATTATCAATGTTTGAGAAATTACTTGAATTTACCGGCCAATAAAGCTTAAGATAATTAGCACTTAATGAAGGTAATTGAGGATGCATTATCCCTACTATTTGTGTCGTGAATGTTGGTTTTTCAGCAAACGAAGAAATTGTATCCTTCATATAAACAGGATTATAAAATGCTGAATCTGATCTTGTAAATCCAATCGGGAAGAAAAATTCTTTTTCAGCAGTTGCACCAAATGTTGATGGGAAATATTTCGTAACATTGTGAGATGTTAATTCCCCATGTGAAGTAATCATCCGAGCAGAACCAAAAGAACCTCCGACAGTAGATATTTGCTGTGCCGTAGTATCAAAGTATAGATTTGCATCCTCAATATCTAATTTACAATCGCTTGTAAAGGATAATAAATTCCTGTTTGTTAACTCATGCTGCAGAATTATTGAATTTCCGATATTGTTTAAAGTAGTGTTCCACATTTTAGTTCCAGGTGAAGAACCTCTTATGTATTGATCTAATGCTCCATTAAACTCAAAGCCGCCTAAATCGTTACGTAATCCTTCAAGACCTGAATTATTTATTAAATCTCCTTGAAGCTTTGTTGCAAAAGTCAATGAATCATTTCCAGTAGAAAATTGACCTGCTTCAATTAATATTGAATCTTTAACCGATATGTCTGAATTTTGTTCAACATATTGACCGCATGAATCTGCATTTACCGTCAATGATGCAATCTGAGCCGGGACTACTTCACCCGTATAATGTATTGCAGCGAAATTAGGATTTTCAATATGAACCGTAAAATCAACGGAACCTCCTGATTGCCCAAGACCTAACTGTTCACAAGGATCTTCAATATTTCCATTACCGGCTATTACACGGATTTGTGTAGTACCTTGCGGAATTGTGTCTGGGACAGTAAATGATACGTCAATATAACAATTTTCATCCGGGAAAGGTTGATCATATAACAATCTTTCACCAAGATCACTATAATTCCCATTAAAATTCCAGTCCATATAAAGATGAGCTCTCATATTTATACATTTCATACCATCACTAACACCACCATGAATTCGGAATGTATATTCCTGCCCAGCTTTTAACCAATAAACATAATATGGTAGATAAATATATCCCTTTGTATCAGATTCCACAGCATAGTAATTTGCTATTACATTCGCTGAATTGTATGGCGCACCTTCTGCTGCTTCTAAACTGGCAACTCTAGCTTTTCTATCATGAAATCCATCAATATTACAGTAAACATAATCTGAATTTAAATATGTAGTTGTAATCAAACCACTAGGATTAAAAATATAATTACCATTATTATGATTTTCATAATTAAAATCCCTTGCAATAGGTATGTAGATATTTTCTTGAATTATGTTTCCTCTGTTTTCAGCACTATGGAATCCATCAGTTGCTCCTGTTTCTAATATTCCTCCGTCTTTCAATCTGAAACCCGCTGTTCTAATAACAAAGGTACTTAATGAAAGATGTCCGGCTCCTCCGGTAGTTTTCTCCACTTCAAGCAATCCAAGACATTGTTCATAATATTGCTGAGTGCCGTCATTATCAACTAAATTAATACCATTTCCTATATTCCCATCTAGTGTTACTGTATGCCCTTCTCCAATATGTGCAACATGCAATTTTTCTTTTGGGAAGTCTGTTGAAGCTGCACCGTTATAATCAATTTCTGACCAAGTGTTTGGGTCTGTCCAAAGACCATTTTGTCGAGTATAAAAATGCTTTAATCTTGCACCTTGCTGCCCAATCACAACATCAGCTAACAGATACCGATTGTTAACACTTAAATTTAAGTTTTGGTTGCCAAACACGGCATTTGTCTTTGATTGAATTTCAGCTCTCGTTGTTGAGTCAGTTGCCAGAGGAGCGTATATGGCTTCATCTTCAACAATTTTTCTATCTATACAAGCATCACCAGAACCGTTGTTTTGAAGTGCTGGGGGTTTATTTCCTTGACCTGGAGGTGGACTTAATCTTTGCCAGTCATCAATGCTTACCCCTTTCCAATATGTTAAGTCAAAACAAAATATTGATGCTCCCGGAGGTATATCCTGTGGATTAGCATATCCTACTTCTAAATCAAAGTTGGACCTACCTCCTCGATCAAATAATGATAATTCAGGTCTAGTAACCCTCCAATAATTCTTAATCATTCTATCAATAGGAAGATTGAAGTTGACATTATCGAGCCAGTATGCAAACTTATGAAAATGGGGAATTGATTGAACACCAACAAAACCTGCTGTGCCTCCTGATCCATCCAAATCAAATATAAATGGTTTGTAGAGAGGTCCGCTTCCTACTTCAAATTTTATACCTGGAGAAGGTATATCATTTGCCGGTACATTTTTTCTTAATTCTCCGTCAATGTGTCCAATATTTGTTCTTGTAACTGTAGCAGCTGAAGCAATAGTCATATACCACTCACCTTTATTGTAGTCCGGCTCATTGTTTACATCGTAAACCGGGCTTAAATTAATATAGGCCTTATTATTTGCTTCAAAGTTAAGATTATTTTCAATTTGAATATTAAAACTATTTCCAGCAACAGTCGAATCAAATTTAACAAATGATAAATCTTTATTTTTACTAAGATTCATATTATAAAATGTAACATTCGAATATGCAGCAACTCTTTGTGTATCTCTTACTCCTGTAAAACTGAATGTCATGCTATTATGAGTATATGTTGAAGGTGATTGGATCCTTAAATTTCCTCCTAAAGTAATATTATTAGCTCCGGAATTCAGATTACTATTTTTTATATAAAGACTATCTTTTATATTAATAGGCAAATTCGGTGAAGCAAGTGTTAATGTACCACCATTATTATCAGCAATAATAACTTTGACAGAATCTGCTCCGGATGGTAATCCATTACCACTGGACTGATTTCCTGCATAATTATAAATGAAGGTTCCCATATTATTTGTCAGATAGTTGTATTCCCTTGTTGTGGTTCTCACGTTACCACTGTTAGCTGAATTAGTAATACCATCGGGATCGGCAAGTTTAACAGTTGCCTCCTTATATATCCTGAATTCACCTGATCCGGAAATATTATATTGTCCGAAATTCAATACACCACTTGAATCAACTGCTACAAAACCATCCAAAGCTAAACTATCATTTACTACTTTGTTTGATTCTAAAGTAATTTCGTGACTTGCACCGATATATGCCACATAGTTTTGCTTGGTTTGTCCAGGATATTCTGTTGATACAGGACCATCATAATAAACTAGTGACCAATTATTGGGATCATTCCAATTCCCTGTTCCACGAGTATAAAATGTAAGGGTTGAAGGCTCGCCAACTATAAGTGAACCGAAGTGTTTTAAATTTCCGTAAGTGATCGAATCATTAGAACGCAAAGAAACATCCGGGTCTTTATAATTTGGAGGATAAAATCTTGGATAAATCCAAGTATGCAAGGTAGTTGAATCATATAAACTAGCATCGCTGAGCAACGGATTCATACCGTTACGTAAGTCGCCATTAGGTGCCACAACACCAATAAAGTGAGGTGTGAATTGATATTTCCCATTACTTGCAATTAAAAATGTACTATTAGTCGGTTTTTCGATAGTCCACTGTCGTGCAATATGTTTATACGGGCTAATCTTACTTCCAAGCGGCATTACAGACGATGGTGTCCCGTCAGCCCAACTAATAGGTATTGTTGATGTTGTAATTGTGTCTGAATATAGCTGCAATATTCCTTCTTGGGCAATAGAGTTCTGTATAAACATTATAGTTGCTGGTGTATATGAATTTTCATATCCTATTTCAAATGTTCTTTCAGAATTTTGAACATTCACCATATTCCTTCTTAGTCTCGAATTAATATATCCACCGCCTATTCGAGTAATTGTACCGCCTACCTGAACAAACCTGTCTCTTGCATTAATCCTTCCATAATTTAAGTCTAAGTTATTTGTTATAAATAACCCCCAATTCATATTTGGTCCAATCCCGTTTGAATTAAGATGTGCAGGATTTCTTAGAACTAAATTATAGAATGTTTCATTTCCATCAATTGCTTTTG
Source organism: Ignavibacteria bacterium GWF2_33_9 (assembly GCA_001804565.1). Lineage (GTDB taxonomy): Bacteria > Bacteroidota > Ignavibacteria > Kapaibacteriales > UBA2268 > GWF2-33-9. The sequence goes on from MHAC01000029.1 coordinate 11,275, forward strand.
TTATTGATTGTGTAATAGAACCTTCGAAATATGCAGTAGAATTTGTGTGTGTGAAAGTTCCACCCTGATTTATCCAATTGCCATGTAAGAACAAGTTCGGACCATTCACAACAAAGGTTGATGTATCTCTTAAGATAACATCTCCCAATACTTTTAAATTATCATTTGGGCTAACAGTCCCTATACCTTTAATAATAAGATTTTGGAAAGGATTGTCAGTAGTGTCTCTGGAGGTAATTGTAATCACACTTGGGAAAGCATTTACAGAATTCATTGTAACTGATTTTCCTGCAGTTGGAGTGAAAGTTCCCAAAACGTTATTCCAACTTCCTTGTAATTCAATATTCAATCCATTTTGAACGAAATTTGCGCCATTTTTAATTAATAAAGAATCGGTTACTTTTAAATCTATGTATATACCAGGATTATTATTTATTATTGTCTTTGCACCGCTGCTATCGAGAATTAATTTATAGAATTTCAGATTTACTAAATCATCATCTGGAGAAAATGGCTTGAAGTTGAAGTACTGATTTCCACCATTTTTAGCAAATCGTACTGTAGAATTGGCAGTCAAGAAACCATAGGTATTATTGTCAAAAGTAAGGTTTGATACATCCAGAGAATCGATAATATTTATTACACCGTTTTGATCAAATGAAACATCTCCGGATCTGGTGCCTCTAATGTTTAATTTATTATACTGGAGAACTCCCGGGACAGAACCAGAAGAAGGAATTAAAGCATTTCCGGCGCCATCAAAAGTTACTTTCCCAAAATTGAAAGTTGGTGGTGTATAATTTGTAGGGAAATTGTTACGGACAATCAATTCTCCGCCTAACATTACTAATTTCTTTCCATTGGTTAAGCCATCTAATGAGCTTGCAGCTAAGTCCAGAACACCTTCATTAATGAACAACGAATCTGAAATTTTCGTGTTTTTACTCAACGAAACAGCTGTCCAGGCAGTTTTATCACAGATTAGTGTCCTGACTGTATTGGGGAGACCCAATCCTGTTATTTGTGTCTGGTCTTCCCAATAGCAATATACTGCAGAATCAGAAAACGTCCTGCTTAACATTTGAATAGCACCGGCTGTACCTGTGGCATCAGAAATTCCCTGTGTATGACCAATAAATATTATTGCATTATTTTGAATATTAAAAGTATCACCGGTGCAGACATTATCTCCGCTAATTTTCAATATACCTGCTACACGCCCTTCTGTTCCGGTTTCAACATTAATTGATTTAGCTTCTGCAATTGGACCTGAAATTGTCACTATATGGTCTTGAATTCTAACTTTATCAGATCGTTTATTTGGTGCTGTTGTAGATGCGACTCCACTAAAGTTTTCTTTCGACCAGGTATTTGGATCATTCCAATCTCCATCTGCAATGGAATAATAAGTAGCCTGACCGGCACTTTCCTGACCAATTAACCAGTCTCCATCCAGCAAACTTGACTGATCTGAGTACCAATTATATGGAGAACTTCCGTTAACAAAATTAGTTACTCCAGGTTTAATTCTCCAATATCCACCCAAATCATTATAATTTGGCGAAAATACAAGCGGAACATAATTAGGAAAATTATTTCCATCATTTGCATCAGGAAGACCATTAATAGTAATCCCCTGAGAATTTACTGTAACATCCTCAGATTTGACAACGAAATACTTCTTCTGCGATACATTCGGAGTTTCTACCTGCGGATGTTCTTGCGGAACTGGTTTTACTTTCACCAGAGGGTCTGTTCCAAAAGATACTCCCCCACTAAGCATGGTTACTTTAACA